>JAJTDO010000050.1 GCA_021300475.1 Burkholderiales bacterium
AAATAGGACTTCGGCATGGATCGCGCATCGGAAATGGCTTGCTTCTGATCCATCCGGGAAGCGAACCAGCCTAATGCGAATACCACAGGAAATATCAGCAACCACCAGAATTCAAATTCCATTGTCGTTTGTATTGTTCTTGTTGTCGGTATTGGTTTGTGCGTCTGAACCGGCGCTTAACCTTCTCGCACGGATGATGGAGGGTAACATAGCGAGCCAAGTGACAGCCACCCCTGCCACAAAAGTTAGCAGCAATACAATAATCAGGGGGGACTGCATGACATACCCAGGCACGACTTCAAGCACAATGGCCTGGGTATTGCGCAAAGAAAAGCTTAAAACAAGAAAAAACAGGACAAGACGCAACAGCCACCAAAGGGCTTTCACTCTGCGTGCCCGTGCTGGGTTGAGGCAGCAGTTGTGTCCTCTGAGTCTTTGTCATCCGCAGCATCGGTGATGATGGGGAATTTGCTGGCGGAAAGGTCTACGCGCTCGCGCAACTCTTTGCCCGGCTTGAAGTGAGGAACAGATTTCTCTGGAACCATCACCTGCTCGCCCGATTTGGGGTTGCGACCCACGCGAGGGGGACGACGGGTCAGGGAAAAACTGCCAAAACCGCGAATTTCAATGCGCTGACCCTCAGCCAAAGATTTGGTCATTGAGTCCAGAATGGTTTTAACCGCGAAATCGGTATCTCGCAGAGGCAGTTTTGGAAAACGCTCAGCAAGGATGGTAATCAGTTCGGAACGAGTCATAGTGTCGAGATATTAGCAACGACGGGCCTTTCGGCCCGCCGTTTTTTACAGAAGGAACAACAACGATCAGTTGTTGCCGAGCTTGGCTTTCAACAGCGCGCCCAAGTTGGTTGTACCGGCAGTGCCAGTACTCTCAGAGGCCATGCGCTTCATCGCTTCGTCGGTGTCGGCCTGATCTTTGGCCTTAATGGACAAGTTGATGGTACGAGCCTTGCGGTCGATGTTCAACACCATGGCGGTGATTGGATCGCCTTCCTTCAACAGGTTGCGAGCGTCTTCAACGCGGTCTGATGACAACTCGGAAGCACGCAGGTAGGCTTCGATGTCGTCGCCCAGAGACACAACAGCGCCTTTTGGATCAACAGACTTCACAACGCCATTGACCATTGAGCCTTTGTCGTTGCTGGAAGCAAACACGGTGAACGGATCGCCGGACAACTGCTTGATGCCCAAGGAGATGCGCTCGCGCTCTGTGTCGATGGCCAGAACCAAGGCTTCGACTTCGTCGCCCTTCTTGAAGCGGCGTACTGCCTCTTCGCCGGTTTCGTTCCATGACAAATCGGACAAGTGCACCAGACCATCGATGCCACCTGGCAAACCAATGAAAACGCCGAAGTCGGTAATGGACTTGATGGCACCTTTCACTTTGTCGCCTTTTTTCTGGGTAGTAGCGAAATCTTCCCATGGATTAGGCTTGCACTGCTTCATGCCCAGGCTGATACGGCGACGGTCTTCGTCGATTTCCAGAACCATGACTTCGACTTCGTCGCCCAAGGTGACAACCTTCTTGGGATCAACGTTCTTGTTGGTCCAGTCCATTTCAGAGACGTGCACCAAGCCTTCGATACCCTGCTCGACTTCAACAAATGAACCGTAGTCGGTGATGTTGGTGACTTTACCGAACAGGCGGGTGTCACGTGGGTATCTGCGTGAGAGACCGACCCATGGATCGTCGCCCAACTGCTTGACACCGAGTGATACGCGGTTTTTGTCTTGATCAAACTTGAGCACTTTGGCCGTGATTTCCTGACCCACTGTAAGCACTTCGGACGGGTGACGCACACGACGCCATGCCAAATCCGTGATGTGCAGCAAGCCATCGATGCCACCGAGGTCCACGAACGCGCCGTAGTCGGTGATGTTCTTGACGGTACCCTTGACGATGGAACCTTCGGCCAGGGTTTCAAGGAGTTTCTGACGCTCTTCGCCCATGTTGGCTTCGACCACTGCACGGCGTGACAACACAACGTTGTTGCGCTTGCGATCGAGCTTGATGACCTTGAATTCGAGTGTTTTGCCTTCGAAAGGCGTTGTGTCCTTGACGGGACGCACATCAACGAGCGAACCGGGCAGGAACGCGCGGATGCTATTGACCATAACGGTCAGACCGCCCTTGACCTTGCCTGTGATGGTACCAGTGACCATCTCGCCGGATTCCAGAGCTGTTTCCAACTGGAGCCATGCAGCCAGACGCTTCGCCTTGTCACGTGACAGACGGGTTTCGCCGTAACCATCTTCCAAGGCCTCAATGGCCACGGAGATAAAGTCACCGGGAGCAACTTCAACTTCACCCTGGTCGTTTTTGAATTCTTCGAGGGGAATGAAACTTTCTGATTTCAAGCCAGCATTAACCACAACGAAGTTGTAGTCGATGCGCACGACTTCAGCGGTGATCACTTCACCGGTGCGCATTTCTTGCTTGGATAAGCTTTCTTCGAACATTGAAGCAAAGCTGACGGTTGGGAGTTCTACGAGGATCTCGGACATAGCTACCATTAGTAAAAGTAAATGACACGCCACCAAAACGGGGCGGAGTTTAAACGCTGAAAAATCGCGGGACAAAACCCCTTGATTTTTCAGTTCTTTTTTGCAAGGAACGCTGTTCAGGCGGACAAAGCGAGGAATCTGGTGACGATACTTTCTACAACAGTTTCAATGCCCTGCCCGGTGCTGTCCAGCACCCAAGCGTCTTTTGCAGGTTTCAAGGGCGCAACCGGACGGTTGGTGTCGCGGGCATCGCGCTCTTGCAAATCTTTTAAAAGGTCTTCGAATTTAACAGAAATTCCTTTTTCCAACAACTGCTTAAACCGCCTTTCGGCCCTTTCCTGAGCACTTGCCGTCAAAAAAATTTTCAGCGGCGCCGACGGAAATACAACCGAAGCCATGTCTCTGCCATCCGCCACCAGACCGGGGGCTTGTGCAAATGCACGCTGACGCTCCAGCAAGGCCGCACGAACCGCAGGAAATACAGCGATCCTTGAAGCCATGTTGCCAATGTGTTCTTGGCGTATGGCCTCGGAGACGTCTTGTTCGGCCAACCAGACACGCCCCTGAAAGAAACGGGCGGGCAATGCCGTGGCCACTGCCGCCACCGCCGGCTCATCCGTGTCGTTTACACCGGCCTGATGTGCGGCCAAGGCGGTCAGGCGGTAAATGGCACCACTGTCCAGGTAATGAAAACCGAACCTGGGATGTGTTTGGCCAGCTCTACAAAATTGGGAAAGGAGGTGGCCACATTTTTTGCGTTCAGCACATTCATTTCTGAACTTGCACGCAAAGCCGCCACAGTAAATGACATGGCGATGCGGTGATCTCCATGCGATTCAACCGTGGCACCCGAATAACGGGAGCCGCTCAGGTGGCCGAGCCCTTCAATGACCATGCCATCAGGGGTGGGTTGCGCATTGATGCCGCAGAGTTTCATGCCATCTGCCATCACGGCAATGCGGTCAGACTCCTTGACGCGCAATTCCTCTGCCCCAGTCAGCGTGGTGCGTCCAAGTGCATTGGCAGCGGCGATGAACAACACCGGAAATTCGTCGATGGCCAGAGGCACCAAGTGCTCTGGAATGTCGATGCCCTTGAGTTGTGCCGAACGCACGCGGATGTCTGCCACAGGCTCCCCACCCACTTCACGCGGGTTGAGCAACTCAAGGTTGGCACCCATGAGCTTGAGAATGTCAATGATGCCTGTTCGGGTCGGGTTAATACCCACATGGCGCACGGTGATGTCGGCCTGCTCGGCAATGCTGGCAGCCACCAAAAAGAATGCAGCAGAGGAAATGTCTGCCGGTACATCAATGTTGCAGGCTGTGAGGCGTTGCCCACCTGCGATACTGACCCGGGGTCCGTCCACCTGCACCTCAACACCAAAGCCTTTGAGCATGCGCTCGGTGTGGTCGCGGGTGGGTGCTGGCTCGGTGACCGTGGTGACGCCGTCTGCGTACAAACCAGCCAGCAACACGGCCGACTTCACTTGGGCAGAGGCCATGGGCAACGTGTAATCAATGGCTTTCAGTGAGGGTACGGGCAATATATTCAGAGGAGGACGTCCGCCTTCTGCGCTGCTGATGTTGGCGCCCATCAAGGCCAAGGGATCGGTGACACGTCGCATGGGTCGTCCGCTCAGGCTTTCGTCGCCAGTCATGGTGGCGCGCAAATTCTGCCCTGCCAGCAAACCGGCCATCAGTCGCATGGAGGTTCCTGAATTGCCGCAGTCCAATGGAATGGCGGGGGTTTTCAGTCCTTCACGGCCCACGCCGTGCACACTGACCCGCCCTTGATCCGGCCCTTCAATGGTCACACCCAGAGCACGGAATGCGTTCATGGTGGACAAGGCGTCCTCACCCTCCAGAAAGCCTTCAACCCGGGTAACACCATCTGCGATTGCCCCCAGCATGATGGAGCGGTGAGAAATGGATTTGTCGCCGGGAACTCGAATACTTCCAGACAGGGAACTGACGTTACGAACAAGATAGCGCATTGAAAACACCGGAGAAAGTTTAAAAGAAACCTCAGCTTAGCGTCGACACTCCCCATTTGGGGGAAATCGGATTTGAGCTCGGAAAGGCATCATTATAAAAGGGAAAAGAATATAAAAAACGGAGACAGCGTGAATTCACCCCAACTCTCACAAAGCAACAATTTTGAACTCAGAAACTCGTTTCCGCAGGAAAGGTGGCTTGAATCGGCCGTCGATGGTCTGCTGACGTTGGAGGGTGAGCGTTTCATGCTCTCCATCCCAGTGGAGTTAGAGCCGAATTATGTTGCGATTTTAAGACCGCAGATCATCAATGAACTGGCGGAATTGACAAGGGTCAAAATCAAACTGATGAAGCGTCTGGAAGAAATGCTGAGCCCGGAATACCGGCACGGCCTTGAAGCGCGCATTGAACATCGGATCAGGGAAGAACTGCAAAAACTGGCTGACTGGATCAGGTCCGCCGGTCAGGTTCAATTTGCCTGATACAGCAGTAGAAACGGTTGAAAACCGTTTTTTTAGTGCCCCACCCAACTTTTCCGACTGCCAGACACCCGTGTGAGTTCGTCCAGCAATTTCTGGCGGTCTGAGCGCACCAACGCATCACGCAACTGATTCAAGGACGCCTGAAATACATCCAGATGCGCCAGCAGTTGCGCTTGGTTGTCTTGAAAAATATCGACCCACATTTCAGGTGAACTGCCTGCAATTCTAGAAAAATCCCTGAAACCTGCCCCGCCCTCTTGCATGTCCTGGGTACCAGTGGGGGCTTGCAGCAGACTGTGCACATAGGCGTAGGCCAGCCAATGCGGCAAATGACTGACGGCGGCAAACAGACGGTCGTGTTCGTGCGCTTCCATGTCCATGACGCGCATGCCCATGGCCTGCCAAAACTGCCGCACCCTAGCCACGCTGAATGCATCGTTGTCTGCGTGGGGGCAGACCACCAGCGTTCGACCTTCGTAGAGCGTTGCCACTGCGGCTTGAGGCCCATGCTTTTCGGCGCCAGCAATGGGATGACAGGGCACAAAATTGGCGAACCAAGGCGAACTGACACCAGGCCGGGACTGCGCCAACTGACGGGCAATCTCTACAATGTTGGCCTTGGTACTGCCGGCGTCAAACACCAGCAAATTTGGATAACTGCCCGCATCCACTGCGCCAAGCAGTGCTGAAAACTGTGCAACCGGCGCCGCCAGAAATAAAGCGTCCGCGTTTTCCAAGGCCTGCGAGAAATCGCTGGAGACTTCATCAACCAAGCCCATCTGCAGTGCCGCATTTGCGGTTTCCAAACGCCGCGAATACGCCACGACACGCTTGGCCAAGCCGCGTTGTCTGGCGGCCAGAGCCAGTGAACCGCCCATGAGGCCCACGCCAGCGACTACCAAACGCTCAAAAGGAACAAAGGCTTGCTCAGTCATGTTCACTGCCCGCGAATTAATTGGATGCAGCTTGCATGGCCTGAGGCAACACCCGCAGAAAAACAGCGTTTTCCGCGGCGGTTCCAACGGAAATGCGCAAATGTTCTGGCAAGCCATAATTGCCCACAGGACGAACAATCACCCCCCTGCGCAGCAACTCCGTATTTAAACGACTGGCCATGGCACCGAACTTGAGGAATTTTTCATCAAACAGGGAAGCCGATGCAGCCGCCTGAGCCAGCGTATTGACATTAAATGGCTGGCGAATGCGGTTGATCAAATCGGTGAGTTCGGGTTGGGCAATGCCATAACCCACTCTAAGACCGGCAAGACCGTAAGCCTTGGAAAAGCTGCGCGACACCAGCAAATTGGGGAAGCGGCGCACCAGCGCCATGGCATCGTACTGGTCGGCCGGCTCAAGGTATTCATTGTAGGCTTCGTCCAGCACTACCACCACCCGCTTGGGCACCGCCGCCAGAAACGCCTCTATGGCTGTACCGGTTAAAAAAGTACCGGTGGGGTTGTTCGGGTTGGCAATGAAGACAACGCGCGTGGTTTCATCAATGGCCGCCAGCATTGCGTTTAAATCGTGACCGAAATCAATGGCGGGAACCACCACCGATTTTGCGCCGGTGGCCTGCGTTGCCAAGGCATACACGGCAAAAGAAAACTGCGCATACACGCTCGAAGTACCCTGCACCAAAAACGCATGTGCCACCAGTTCGAGGATGTCATTGGAACCATTGCCCAAGGTGACCCACTCCGCAGGTACGCCATAGCGCTTGGCCAGGGCGGACTTTAAATCGAAGCCGTTTGGGTCTGGGTAGCGCCCCAATTCTGCTGCTGCGGCAAACATGGCCTCACGGGCTTTCGGGCTCATGCCCAGCGGATTTTCATTGGAAGCCAGTTTTACAATGCTGGCTTCATCCAAACCAAATTCCCGCGCAATTTCAGACACGGGCTTACCGGGTTGATAAGGCGCCAATGCACTGACGTGCTGAGGTGCGTTCGCTTGAATGCTCATGGGGACAGCCTAAAAAACGGATTGCAGTGGAGCCACGGGGTAGGACCCTAGGCATTTAAAGAATGAAGTTTGGGCTTCGAGTTCGGTCAGCGCTTTTGCCACATTGGGGTCAGCCTGATGACCAAGCACGTCGATGTAAAAATAATATTCCCAACGACCAGTGCGGGCAGGTCTGGACTCAAAGCGGGTCATGGAAACACCATTGACCGCCAGAGGTTCCAGCATGCGGTAAACCGCACCTGGGTGGTTGGGCAAGGCCAGGATCAGCGAGGTTCTGTCATTACCGCTGGGCCCGGGCTTTAACTGCCCTAACACCAAAAACCGGGTTTGGTTACTCGCATCGTCTTGAATGTGCTCCGCCAATGCAGGCAACTCATAGCGCTCACGGGCGGCCTGACCGGCAATCGCGGCCACTGAAAAGCTGCTCTTGGCCATCAAGGCGCCTTCGGCATTGCTGGACACCGGTGTTTGTCTGGCCTGTGGCAGGTGCGCCTGCAACCACGCCTTGCACTGCGCCAGCGCTTGTGGATGCGCACACACCTCTGTGACACTGGCCAATGTCGCAGCATTTGTCAGCAATTGGTGGTGTATGGGCAAAGCAACTTCGCCGCTGATGCTAAGGCCGGTTTGCAGCAAGAGATCAAGCGTGCGGGTAACAGAACCCTCGGTCGAATTTTCCACCGGCAACACACAAAAATCGCTGGCCTGGGTTTCCACGTTGCGCAGCACCTCTTCCAGCGTGGATTCAGGCATGGCGGTTACAAAACGGCCGAAATGCGACCACACGGCCTGTTCGCTGTAAGTGCCTTCCGGGCCTAGGTAAGCCACTGCCACGCGGCGCTCCATGGCGCGGCAGGCCGACATGACCTCCCGAAACAACTGCACAATGGAGGCCTGCGGCAAAGGCCCCAGACTTTCAGACAGTAAACGGGCCACGACTTGCGCTTCGCGTTCAGGGCGCATGACGGGCGCATCGGTTTTTGCTTTCACATGACCAATGCGCTTTGCCAAATCCGCGCGCTCATTGAGAAGTTTCAGCAACTGGCTGTCAATTGCGTCAATTTGATTTCGCAGCGGGGTGAGGTCGGAATCACCGGAAGACATCAGGCGCGCTCCTTCTCGAACGTCAGCATGAAGTCCACCAAGGCTTCCACGCCCTCAATCGGCATGGCGTTGTAAATGGAGGCTCTCATGCCACCCACCGACTTGTGGCCTTTGAGTTGAGTCAGCCCGCGCTCCTGCGCCAAGCTCAAAAACTCGGCGTTCAGCGCCTCTTCCCGCAACTGGAATGGCACGTTCATCAAGGAGCGGTCTGCATGCCTGACCCGGTTCACATACAAAGCGCTGCCATCAATGGCCTCATACAACATTTGCGCTTTTTTCCGGTTCAACTCGGCCACAACAGGCAAACCACCCATGTCTTTCAACCACTTGAACACCAGACCCGCAATGTAGATGGCATAGGTGGGCGGTGTGTTGTACATGGAGTGGTTGTCGTAGACCGTGCGGTAATTAAATGCGGACGGGCAGACATCGAGTGCGCGGTCGAGTTGGTCTTCGCGAACAATGACAAACGTAAGGCCGGCCGGTCCTATGTTTTTTTGTGCACCTCCGTAGATCAGGCCGTGCGAAGCCACATCCATGGGGCGGGACAAAATATTGGAAGACGCATCGCAAACAAGTGGAACATGCGCGGCACCCAGGCTGTGCATATCGGGTATGTGCTTGAATTCCACACCGTCGATGGTTTCGTTGCCACAATAATGCAGATAGGCGCTGCCGGGAGAAATACTGCCTGGGGCAATGCTGGGCACATAGGTGTTGGCTGCACGCACGCCGGAATCGTCTTTGATTTCACGTGCTTCAGCCACCACATCTGCGCGACCGTAACGGGCAAACTCCTTGATGGTTTTCGCTGACCATGAGCCCGATTTTACAAAAGCGGCCGAATTAAAGCCCTTTAGTAAATTCAGCGGCACGATTGCATTCTGACCGATCGCCCCACCCTGCATGAACAGAACCTTGTGACTTTCGGGAATGTTGAGCAGTTCCCGGAAGTCTTCCAGTGCAGATTGAAGAATTTCCATGAATTGCGGGCCGCGGTGGCTCATTTCCATGACTGACATACCGCTGCCGTGCCAATCCAGCATTTCTGCCGCGGCCTGAGACAGGACCGCTTCGGGCAACACCGCCGGACCGGCGGAAAAATTCCACAATCGTTTCATCGCTTACTCGCTGACTGAGTCATCGCCTGCAGGTGCATCAGAGTCCGAATCCTTCGCTGGTTGATCTCCGCTTACGGATTCATCTGCGACGGCTTCGGTTGCTTGCGCACCTGCCCCTTCGATATCCTCTGCACCTTCGGCGACGTTGTCAATATCGCTTTCCAACACACGCTGCAAACCAGAAAGCCATGTGCCCTCATCGACGTTGATGAGCGTGACGCCTTGCGTTGCCCTGCCCATTTCACGCACTTCAGAGACGCGGGTGCGAACCAGCACACCGCCCGTGGTGATCAACATGATTTCGTCGTTGGCATTGACCAAAACCGCTGCCACCACCTTGCCGTTGCGCTCAGAGGTTTGAATGGCGATCATGCCTTTCGTACCACGGCCATGGCGGGTGTATTCAGTGATGGGCGTGCGTTTGCCGTAACCGTTCTGGGTTGCGGTCAGTACGCTTTGCTGCTCGTTTTCGGCAACCAGCATGGCAATGACGGCTTGCCCTTCTTCCAGGAACATGCCGCGCACACCCCGGGCGTCGCGGCCCATGGGGCGAACGTCGTTTTCATCAAAACGCACCGCTTTGCCAGCGTCCGAGAACAGCATGACATCGTGTGCGCCATCGGTGATTGCGGCACCAATGAGGAAGTCGCTGTCGTCGAGGTTCACCGCGATAATGCCGCGCTTCATGGGGCGCGAGAAGTCGCGCAGAGGCGTTTTCTTCACAGTACCGAGGCTGGTGGACATGAAGACGTATTTGCCTTCCTCGAACGCCTTGACCGACAGAACCACCGTGATTTTTTCACCATCCACCAGCGGGAACAGGTTCACAATAGGCTTGCCGCGTGAATTTCTGGAGCCTTGCGGCACTTCCCAGACCTTGAGCCAATACACGCGCCCCTTGTTGGAGAAGCAGAGCATGGTGTCGTGGGTGTTGGCGATGAAGAGTTGGTCGATCCAGTCGTCGTCTTTGGTGGCCGTGGCCTGCTTGCCCCTGCCGCCACGCTTTTGGGCGCGGTACTCTGACAAAGGCTGGCTTTTTACATAACCGGTGTGCGAGAAGGTGACCACCATGTCTTGCGGGGTGATCAAGTCTTCTGTTTCAAGTTCGGTTGCATTCATTTCAATGACGGAACGACGCTCGTCACCGAATTCGGTTCTAATGCTCATCAGCTCGTCCGAAATAATGGCGCTGATGCGTTCAGGCTTGGACAAGATGTCCAGCAAATCGGCGATGGCTGTCATTACGTCTTTGTATTCACTGACGATTTTGTCTTGCTCAAGACCTGTCAGGCGCTGCAGGCGCATGTTCAGGATTTCTTGTGCCTGAACATCTGAGAGGCGATACAGACCGTCGGACTGCATGCCGAAATTCGCAGCCAGACCTTCGGGACGGAACAGCTTCATGCCGCCAAGCGCATCAAATTCTGTGCGGTTGAGCATTTCACGCACCAATGACGAGTCCCAGGAACGGGTCATCAATTCTGCACGGGCCACTGGCGGAGTGGGCGCCGCCTTAATAATGGCGATGAATTCATCAATGTTGGCCAAAGCAACAGCCAGACCTTCCAGCACGTGGCCGCGTTCGCGGGCCTTGCGCAATTCATAGACTGTGCGCCGTGTCACCACTTCCCTGCGGTGCTGCAGGAAATACTCCACCATTTGACGCAAATTCAGCAAACGGGGCTGACCATCCACCAGCGCCACCATGTTGATGCCGAAGGTGTCCTGAAGCTGGGTGAACTTGTAGAGATTGTTCAGCACCACTTCCGGCATTTCACCACGCTTGAGCTCAATAACCACGCGAATACCGTCTTTGTCGGATTCATCGCGGATATCGGAAATGCCTTCAACGCGTTTTTCATTGACCAGTTCGGCAATGCGCTCCAGCAAGGTCTTTTTATTGACCTGATAAGGCAACTCATCAACGATGATGACTTGACGACCGGCGCGGTCGCTGTCTTCGAAGTGGGTTTTGGCCCGCATGACAACGCGGCCGCGACCGGTGCGGTAACCTTCACGCACTCCTGCCAAGCCGTAAATAATGCCCGCGGTCGGAAAGTCCGGAGCGGGAATGATTTCCATCAGGTCATCAACGGTGCAGTCAGGGTTGCGCAAGGAATGCAGGCAGGCGTCAATGACTTCGCGCAAATTGTGCGGCGGAATGTTGGTGGCCATCCCCACGGCAATGCCAGAGGAGCCGTTGATCAGCAGATTGGGAAGCTTTGAAGGCAGAATCAGCGGTTCTTTTTCGCTGCCGTCATAGTTGGGACCGAAATCGACGGTCTCCTTTTCTATGTCTTCCAGCATTTCATGGGCGATTTTGTCGAGGCGGACTTCGGTGTACCGCATGGCAGCCGCGTTGTCGCCGTCAATTGAACCAAAGTTACCCTGACCGTCGACCAGCATGTAGCGCAGGGAAAAATCCTGGGCCATGCGAACGATGGTGTCGTAGACAGCCGTATCGCCGTGCGGATGGTACTTACCGATCACGTCACCGACAATACGCGCTGACTTCTTGTAGGCCCGGTTCCAGTCGTTGTTCAGCTCGTGCATGGCGAACAAAACCCGCCGGTGCACAGGCTTTAAACCATCACGTACATCGGGCAGGGCTCGACCCACGATTACGCTCATTGCATAGTCGAGGTATGAACGGCGCATTTCCTCTTCCAGACTGACTGGAAGTGTTTCTTTGGCAAACTGTTCCATAATGACTCTGCTGTCTCGCCTTTTGTGGAAATAAACCTCAGATTGTATCAGTGGTTAAGATACGTCACAGAACACACCTAATTAAAAAGGACTTTGCCGATGCTGCAAATTCTCAACCCCGAATGGTTACTGACCATGCAAGGCGCAATTCGCATGGAAACCGGGCTGGCCGTACTGCTTGAAAACGACAAGATCAAGGCGATTGAACCGCTGGAAACCCTGACGCAACAGCATCCGCAGGCCACCGTTGTTCACTTGCCGGGCGAGGTGCTGATGCCCGGCCTGATCAACACCCACGCCCATGCCGCCATGAATTTGTTTAGAGGCATCGGCGACGACTTGCCCCTGATGCGCTGGTTGCAGGAACGCATCTGGCCGCTGGAGGCAGCCATGGTCAGCGACGAATTTGTTTTTGACGGCACCGTGCTGGCCTGTGCAGAAATGCTAGCCGGCGGGGTAACCACCTTCAATGACATGTATTTTTTCCCTGCAGCCGCTGTTCGGGCCGCGCAGGCCATGGGTTGCCGGATTGCTGCGGGCATCACCACCATTGAATTTCCAACCGCTTACGCCAGCGATGCCGCCGACTACCTTAGCAAGGGCCTGGAAGCGCGGGACCAATTTAAGGGTGAAGCCAATGTGCACTGGAGCCTGGCGCCGCACGCACCTTACACGGTCAGCGATGCGACGTTCAAAGACGTGCTGAAACTGGCGGATCAACTTGATCTGCCCATACACCTGCATCTTGCAGAAACCGCACATGAAGTTGAAGATGCCGTGAGCCGCACAGGAGTGCGCCCAGTGGAACGCCTGAACCAGTTGGGCTTGATCAATGAACGCCTGCTGGCGGTGCACGGCGTGCACTTGAATGAAAGCGAACTGGCACTGCTGGCCCTGCGGGGCGCAAGTTTGGCACACTGCCCGACTTCAAACCTGAAACTGGCCAGCGGCTTTGCCCCGGTGGCGCAGGCATTGGAAAAAGGCTTGAACGTGGGTATAGGCACCGACAGCGCTGCCAGCAACAACAAAATAGACATGTTCCATGAAACCCGACTGGCCAGCCTGTTGGCCAAAGGACTGTCAGGCAAAGCCGATGACCTGCCGGCCGCCACGGCGTTGCACTGCGCCACCCTGGGTGCGGCCAAGGCCATAGGTTTGGATGATTTGATAGGCTCAGTAAGCATTGGCAAGCAGGCAGACCTGATCAGCATCCGGATTGCAAAAGATGCTTGTACCCAACCCGTGGGGAACCTGCTGTCACATTTGGTGTATGTGGCCGACCGAACTGACGTTCAGAGCGTGTGGGTGGCGGGCTCAAGGGTTGTAGAAAACCGACAGTTGAGAGGCCGTTCTAGCGCTTTAAGTCAGGAAACCGTGCTCAACCGCGTTCCTCTGTGGCAAACTCGCTTTCAAGATGCGTTGGGTTCTATTTAACCTTTTCGCCGTAAAATTTGCACACCTACTTAAACTCCAAGGAGTCACGATGAAAAAATCTTCCGTTTTGCTGCAGGCTTTGTTAGCCGTGGCATTGGGCAGCGCAGCAGTTGGCGTTTCAGCACAAACCAGCAACCAAGGCTATGTAACGAGCCCGGATGGCAAAGTGGTGAAAGATCCATTTGACCTCTGCTGGAGATCCGCTTCCTGGACACCTGCCAACGCCAACGCAGAATGCGACAAAGATCTGTTGCCTAAAGCTGCGCCAGCACCAGTTGCTGCGCCAGCCCCCAAGGCAGAGCCAGCACCTGCTCCGGTTGCAAAGCCAGCCGCCAAGCCAATGACAGAAAAAGTCAGCCTGGCCGCAGATGCATTCTTCGACTTCGACAAAGATACATTGAAGCCTGAAGGCATGGCCAAACTGGACAAACTGGCGCAAGACGTCAAGAAGATCAGCTTGGAAGTCATCATCGCTACTGGCCACACAGATAACAAAGGTACAGACGCCTACAACATGAAGTTGTCCGTACGTCGCGCTGATGCAGTCAAAAAATACTTGGTGAGCAAGGGTGTTGAAGCCAACCGTATTTATGCTGAAGGCAAAGGCGAGTCCAAGCCTATCGCTGACAACAAGACAGAAGAAGGTCGCGCAAAGAACCGTCGCGTAGACATCGAAGTGGTGGGCTCAAAAGCAGCTCAGTAATTTCGCTTGTTTTCAAGTGTCGGAAAAATCCCGCTTCGGCGGGATTTTTTTTGCCCTGAAACCATTCTGTCTTCACTTGCACATTACAATGTGGCTTGGCTTCCACACACAGACTTAACAACTACGTATGCAGACCGAAACGCCCGATGCGAAACCCACTGTGAATGCCGACCCATCCGAGTTGGCAAAGTTTGCTGCACTGGCCCACAAATGGTGGGACCCGAACAGCGAGTTCCGACCGCTGCATGAAATTAACCCGCTGCGCCTGAACTGGATAGACAAACGTGCCAAGCTCAATGGTAAGCGCACGGTTGATATCGGCTGCGGTGGCGGTATTCTGGCTGAAAGCATGGCACTTCGCGGAGCCAAGGTCACAGGTATCGACTTATCTGACAAACCCTTGGGCGTGGCAGAACTGCACAAGCTGGAAAGTGGTGCGGAACTCGATTACCGTCTCATTTCTGCAGAGGCGTTGGCCGGTGAGCAACCGGAAAGTTTCGATGTGGTGACCTGCCTTGAAATGCTGGAGCACGTACCCGATCCGGCTGCCACGGTTGCAGCCGCTGCCACCCTGTGCAAGCCGGGTGGCTGGTTGTTTTTCTCAACCATCAACAGAAACCCGAAAAGTTTCGCATTCGCCATTGTGGGCGCCGAATATGTTTTGCGTTTGCTGCCCAAGGGTACGCATTCCTATGAAAAATTCATCAAGCCGGCTGAACTGGCCCGTTATTGCAGAGAAGCGGGTTTGGAAACCACTGAAATTATCGGGCTGACCTACAACCCCATCACCCGCATTTACAAATTGGAGCCTGACACCGATGTAAATTACATGGTGGCATGCAGAAAGCAAAGCTGAATCAGTGACACCCCCAAAAGCAGTTCTATTCGACCTTGACGGCACGCTGGTGGACACCGCCCCCGACTTGGGCGGCACCATCCTGGAAATGCAGACAGCCCGCGGCCTGCCCTGCACACCGCTGCACGCCCTGCGCCCAGTGGCTTCTGCGGGTGCTCGCGGCTTGCTGGAAGCCGGCTTTGGACTCAAACCCGACGATGCCTCGTTTGAAGCCATGAGAACCGAGTTTTTGCAACGCTACGAGGCGCGCATTATCAAGGAGTCTTGTCTGTTTGAAGGTTTCGCAGAATTGCTGAAACGCTACAAAAGCAAAGGCATTGCCTGGGGCATTGTGACCAATAAAAATGAACGCCTGGCGACCTTGCTGGTGGATGGCTTGAAACTCAATGAACACTGCGCAGTGCTTATTGGCGGCGACACCACACCGCATGCAAAACCACACCCGGAGCCCTGCCTTGCCGCTGTTCGAAGCCTGCAATTGCATCCCGAAGACTGCTGGTTTGTTGGCGACGATTTACGCGACATTCAAGCCGGCAAAGCAGCCGGCATGACCACGGTCGCAGCAGGCTATGGCTACTGCGGCAACCCGGAACCCGTTCAAACGTGGGGCGCCGACATTGTGGTAGCCTCAGTGGCGGAGTTCAGCGGCCTGTTCATGGCGCGCTGAGACATTTCGTATTTCCCTGAAAAAAAAGCAAAAGAGGCAAACATCATGTTGAGTTATGTATCCGTTGGTACCAACAATTTGCAGGCAGACGCTGCATTCTTTGACGCTGTGCTGGGCCGCATGGGCTACAAGCGCGTGATGGAACCACCGCGCGGTGTTATTTGGGGCGAGCAAATGGGCAAGCCTTGTTTCGGAATCCTCACCCCCTTTGACGGGCAACCCGCCACAGTGGGCAACGGCACAATGGTGGCCTTGAATGCAAAAAGCCGCGAAGAAGTGGATGCCGTATGGAAACACGTCATTGAACTCGGTGGCATGGACGAAGGCGCCCCCGGTGAGCGTTTCCCCGGTTTTTACACCGCCTATTTCAGAACACCCGGCGGCCATAAAATGAACGTGGTGAAACTGGGCTGATTCATCTGACTGCCCCCTCTGCACTGTCCACTTTTATTTAAGCACGGGCGGTTTGACCGGGGGTTGTTTTTCTGAAGGCAGCAACGCTGGCAATTGATTTTTACCCGCCTCATTGGTTTTGACTGCTGTTGCTTTATTTGTGTTTGCCTTATTCATGTTTGCCGCTTTTGCAGCCTCGTAGAGCGGCATCACTTTCTCTGCCAATTGTTGCAGGTGTTCGCTGCGAGATTCAGGCGCAGGGTGGGTGGACAAAAACTGCGGTACTTTGTTTTCGCTCAAGCCCCCCATTTTGTTCCACAAAGACACTGCCGCCATCGGATTGAACCCCGCTCTGGCAGACAATTCAATACCGATGGCATCCGCCTCGGTTTCATGCTTGCGACTGAACGGCAAACTCACACCCAGGTCTTTTACCAGCGAAACAACCTCTTGACTCGCTTCATCCAGACCCAACAATGCACTGCCAATGGTGACGGCTGCACCAGTGAACACCTCCATGGATGCCTGTTCCCGGCTGTGCTCGCGCAAGGCGTGTGCAATTTCATGCCCCAACACCGCAGCCAACTCATCATCGGTCAAATTTAATTGGTCCAGCAGACCTGTATAAACTGCCATTTTGCCACCCGCCATGCACCAAGCATTGACCTCTTTTGACTCAATCACATTAATTTCCCAAGCCCAATTCACCGCATCAGGGCGAAAGTTGTGCACCTGAGCCACCAACCGCGTGGTGATGCCTTTAACCCTAGCGGTGACCTTGGGATCTTTGTTCAGCGATTTTTGGGACCCTGCTTCCTTAACTGTGTCCGCATAGGCTTTTTGAGCCTCTGTTTCCAACTCTGAACTGGAAAAAAACATGAGTTGTTCGCGGTCTATGCCCACCACACCACTAGACGTGGTCTGTACAGAAGAGCAGGCATTCAAGGCCAACACTAGGCTGCTCAACAACAACCATTGCAGATGTTTGCGCAGAATCTCAACCATTTAACCCTCTCAAGAAAACAGATGGGACAGGCGCCCCTGCGCCCTTTGGGCCAGCAAGGCAGCCACCACAGCACCGGTGCCGAAGTCCCAGGCCTTCAATTTCGAAAGCGCCACCCATTTGTAACTGTCCAACTCTTCATTGAGCACCACTTCTCCGCTGACTTTCGCAGCGTAGCCGATGATGACCTGATTTTGATGTGCAAATGGGAACACACCCAACAGCTCAAGGGTTTCAGTATTCAAAGACAATTCTTCCATCACTTCACGCTTGGCCGTGTGCGCAGGGTCCTCGCCGGCCTCTACAAAGCCAGCAATTGGCGCAATAACCCCGGGTGGAAATGTTACGTTGTGCGCCAGCAATACCGCATCATTTTGGATGCAAAGCACGGCCACCACCGGTGTTGGGTTGCCCCACGCCACAAATGAACAACCCTCAGCCACGCAACGACGACGGTCTGTTTCACTGCCCTGCCCCTGCAAAGGCGAGCCGCATTGCGGGCAAAATTGGTAGTCCTGCAGTTTCATGGATGACACCTGTTGTTCAATGATGCGTCTAGGATAAGCGACCTGCAAGGACTGGAACAAGTTATGCAGCAACGAATTAGAATTTGCAGGCAGCGCTTTCAAACAGGAATAAATATGTGCCTCAAAGCCGTGCTATTCAAACGCGCGACTGCTATACTGATCGTTCTTTGACAGAGTTTGACAAACCAAAGAACGAACAGGGGCCGACCCGGTTTCGACGTGGATTGCAAAGCTGATCAGGGCGTGTCGAGGACCAGTCACCTCGTAAATCCACTGGAAACTATAAACGCAAACGACGAAGCGTTCGCTCTCGCCGCTTAAGGCGGAGCCTCTGCACTGATTTTCTGATGGGTCAGGTTGCGCAAGCAACAGCAGGGTAACTAAACATTAGATCGAACTTGACGGGGTTGCGACGTCAGGGGCTAAAATTAGCAGCTCGGGGTTTCTGTAGCATGTCGCTTTGCGCCAGCGCCCTTAAAACCAAATAAGACGACTACACACGTAGAACTGGCAGTAGAGGATTTGCGGACGCGGGTTCAATTCCCGCCGGCTCCACCACTATTTGAAAAACCAACCGTTCTCGGTTGGTTTTTTTTCGACCGTTTCCCCAGTGCTGTCACGGGTTTGGGCTTTGCTGCGACGGACGCCGCAGCACCGGATGACTCCGATTCGGGCGGTTTTCCGTTCTCTGTTCCCGCCCATTCTCTGTTTCTGCGAAGGACGCCTCCGCGCCCGAACTAGCACTGACGCGGGTTTTCGGCTGCTTGTTCGTCTTGAAAGTAGCTGTTCATTGGCGACCCGGGGGGAAACTCCAAGGTATTCAACAGCTGTACCGGCTTTCTCAGCGTTATTCATCTTGAGGTGCCAGATAGCCAGCCCGATTCTCTTGGAGTGCTTTATCAAGCTCTGCGTTTGGGACTAGTTTTCCTTCTCGTACTTTTTCAATAAAAAGTCTGTATCCATTTGACCCAGGTAAATCGGAGCCATGCTCTGTTGGCATTCGTATGATCCTCCAAATGTCATCTCTGGTGAGATGGCTAAATAATGGAAGCACTGCTCTAGAAAACACAGAATTTGCACGGTCCCAATTGCCAGCCTTCTGCAAAAGCAATAAGGCGCGATCTTTTGCGATTTCGCCAATTCCAATTGGTTCTATTGCTTCGGCTAAATCATCAAGTTCAAGCGCATCAACTCTGATTTTTATAGCATCGACTAAATCGTTGATTTTTGACAGGGCCTTCAATCCTGCCAGTACCTCATTTTTTGGTCCGTTTTGAACAAAGGCGCTGACTTTTTCTCTTGCTGCCTGATCAAGTAGGGTCCAAGCATTATCGATACTGGACACCAAACAAGCTGCGCCAGCAAAATTGGCATCTGGCATATCCCTGATGGCCTTGTTGAGTTGCTTATTTAGACGCAGTTTGTAGTGGTCAAGTATTTTCGGACACTAAGATAGGTTGTTTCTCAACTGCCATTTTTTGCTCATAGGCATTGGGTGGCAGATTTCCCAATCTGGAATGCAATCGGACGTTATTG
>JAJTDO010000112.1 GCA_021300475.1 Burkholderiales bacterium
CGCAAGTACATCGAGGAACAACAGACGCCGCATTAAACACAACGGCAAGGACGGCTACGCCGTCCGCGCTCTCAACCCCGGAATGAATCCCGAGGCTTCCCGCGCATTGGTGAAAATTTCTTTGAAATCAGTGTCTGACATTGCGTCAAGGCGTTCGATGTTGCTCTCGAAGATTGCTTGGGCTTGGGGAAAGGCAGCCACTGCTTTTTCAACGCTGCTCTCACGCAGCAAATGAACAATGGGCCAGGGCGAGCGGTTGGTGAAATTTGCTCTGTCATGGGGTTGTGAACCGGCAAATTCAAAATGCGGGTGAAAACTGGCCACCTGCAAAATACCCCTGAGCCCCAAACGCTTCAACAAGGGGCCAAGGGCTTCCACAAACCAGTGAAATTCAAGAAATTCTGGCAGGGCCTGCGTCAGCACAATCAGTGTGGTGTCGGTTACCTCACAGGGCAAGTCTGCCAGCATCTGCATTTCCGCTTCAATACAGGCCCGCAACTCGGCTTCATCCACCCCCTCAAGCAGTACCCAGCGTATGCGACCCTTGACATGAACCGCCTTGGCAAACGGGCACAAGTTCAGCCCGATGACGGCCTTTTCCAGCCACACATTACAGCGATTTTGAATTTCGGCAGACATGGTAAATTTCACAAAAAGAAGCGTCCTTACATTATGATGCAAGACGTATTTAAAAGTGGCGTTGCACAAGGCAACAAACACATCCCGATTCAATCGCAGAGGAGACAACATGAGTGCGCATGACAAAACACTGAGCGGCTTGCTGGGTGAGGACAACACCCAGATCAAGGCACTGGATGACAGTGCAAAGCAGAGATTGATAAAAGACCTGGAATCGGCCAAGGTGGCCCACGAAAAACACCTGAAGCAGGCCATGGACAACGCCTTGGGCCAACTGCCCTTGCTGCTGCGTATACCCGCCAAAAAACTTCTCGGAATGTAAACCATGGATCGCTCTACTGAATTGCGCCGTTTGGCCATCACCCTGCACAAGCAACCCGCCGATCTGGCTTACCTGGATTCCCTGGATGCGCTTGCCCTGAAAAACCTGCGCACAAAATTTCAAAACAACCTGATTGAAGAATTTGGTCATATTTTTGAAAAACTGGCTGGCATGGGCAAAATTGCACCCGACGCGCTGAGCGCCATGTTGTGCAAAAAGGTGTTTGGGCCGGCCATTACTGCAAATATGTCTTACTACACGTCCACGGAACAAGCCATCAAACTGTGCAAACACTTTGACGCCGAATTCATGACGGAGGTCTCGCGCGAGCAACTGCCGGAACGCGCCGAGCGCATGCTCAATGAATTGCCCGTGGACTTGATGCGCGCAGTGACCCGCCGCATGGCCGAACATGGCGATTTTCACATCATGGGCGCCTTCACCGACTACCTGCCGGAAGCCAAGGCATTGAGCTTGATGGAAGAAGTCAAGGACGCGGCAGACAACCTGCGCATTTCGAGTTTCGCTCAACGCAAGGACAGGATTTCACGTCTGGCCTGCGCATTGAACGACACGAAACTCAAGGAATTCATTGCAGCGGCTTTTTCTGCCGAGGAATTGACCCGCGAAGTCATGATGCTGACAGCGGAAATGAACGATGCCGAGCAAAAACGCATGGCAGCGCTCTCAGACGAACTGGACAAAGGCTACCGCGCACGTGGCGTGGCTGCAGCCGAACAGTTGGGTTTGAGCAGCCGTATCCAGGCCTACAGCAACTGAAAACGCAGTGCGGCCTGCGTGCCGCCTGTGTTTTACGAAGACGGGTGCCTGAAAAAATTTATTTGAATTTTTTTTACAATCGCCTGTCGAAGTTTCAATCAATTCGTCAAAGAAACGACTGAACAAGATGAATAAAAGAAACACGCTCAAACGCTTGGTATCGCTGGCCTTGGTCGGCGCAAGCCTGAAGTACACTGTGGTATTAGCTCAAGGTCGCATTGTCGTGAAAAAATCCAAAGAAGAATGGCTGAAACTGCTCAGCCGCCCCCAATTCGATGTTCTGTTTGAAGAAGACACGGAACGTTCTTTCACCAGTCCGCTGAATGAAGAAAAACGGGAAGGTACGTTTGTGTGTGCGGCTTGCCTGCAACCACTTTTCAAAAGCCAGATGAAGTATGACAGCGGCACAGGTTGGCCCAGTTTTTTTGATGCCCTGCCCAATGCAATTGCCACCAAAACAGACTATAAAATCTTGATGCCGCGCACTGAATACCACTGCTCACGTTGTGGCGGGCATCAAGGCCATGTGTTTAAAGATGGCCCCAAGCCCACAGGTTTGCGCTACTGCAACAATGGTTTGGCGCTGAATTTTGTGCAGGCCGACGAGAAACTGCCGGCGCTGCGTACCTGACGTTACGGCTGTTCGCTACAAGCTCACTGCGTTTTCCAGACTTCCTTCAGGCGGGCATCGCGCCCGCAACCGTTTCGGTAGTATTTGTAGCGCAGCGGGTTTTTCTTGTAGTAGTCCTGGTGATATTCCTCGGCTGGGTAAAAAGCGTTTAAAGGCAGAATTTCAGTGTAGACGCGGGGCAAAACCCCACTTCTAACCAGTTCTGTCTTGCTTTTCTCAGCAATGGCCAACTGCTCGGCGTCCGCATAAAAAATGGCGGTTTTGTACTGCGAACCGCGATCGCAAAACTGCTGATTGGCAACGGTTGGGTCCACGGTGCGCCAGTAGTGTTTCAGCAACGCCTCGTAACTCACCTTCTTCGGGTCGTAAATCACCTTGACCACTTCAATGTGACCGGAATCGCCCCGGCTGACTTCTTCATATGTCGGGTTCGGCTTTTTACCACCTGCATAACCGGATTCAGCTTCAATGACGCCCGGCAAGGCCTCGAAATCAGACTCTGTGCACCAAAAGCAACCGCCGGCCAACACGGCAAACCGCGTTTCGCCAGCGCTGTGGGCAGCACCCGCCACGCTCAGGTTGATGCCAATACCGCACAACGCCAGCACCAGCCCTTGTTTAAATCTTAAAAAACCCATTAATTCAATCCCTTACAATTTCAGATCAGCGGCGCTGATGTATTGAACGGCCGCACTGCGTTAGATATGCACCCGCGAGCCAAGTTCAATCACGCTGTTGCTGGGAATGTTGAAATAACTGACCACACTGCCTGCATTGCGGGAAATCATGGTGAACAGCACTTCGCGCCAGCGACCCATCTTGCCGCCCTGGGAAGGCACAACGGTTTCACGGCTCAAGAAGTAGGAGGTGCTGAACGGATCAATTTCCAGACCGGGAATCTTCACTTGGTTCAGTGCCTTGGGAATGTCGGTTTTGTCCATGAACCCGTAGCGAATGGTGAGTTGCCAGAACCCCTCGCCTACTTGGGTGGTGACCAGACGATCGCGCTCGGGCACCCAGGGAATGTCTTCAAACACAACCGTCACAATCAGGTTGTGTTGATGCAAAACGCGGTTGTGTTTCAGGTTGTGCATCAAGGCCTGTGGCGCCGTGCGGGGATCGGACACCAAAAACACAGCCGTACGCTCAACCCGTGGCACATCTGCGTCTTTCATGTACTCCACAAACTCTGAGAGTTTCGGGTCATTTTCATAAATGTGCTGGAGCAGCAGTTCGCGTCCTTTTTTCCATGTCAGCATGACCACCAACAAGGCACAACCCAGCACCACAGGGAACCACCCTCCCTGGAAAAACTTCACCGCACAGGAGGTGAACAAGAGCGTGTCGAGCGCAAGAAAAAATGCGGTTGCACCTGCTGATATCCACAACGGATATTTCCAGCCATGGCGAATCACGTAAAAAGTGAGAATGGTGGCGATCAGCATGGTGCCGGTAATTGCAATGCCGTAAGCCGATGCCAGTGCCGATGAGTTTCTGAAACCCAGCACCGCCAGTAAAACTGCGCCCAATAAAATCCAGTTCACCATGGGCATGTAAATTTGTCCGGACTCGGTTTCCGAGGTGTGGATAATTTGCATTCTGGGCAACAAACCCAGTTGTATGGCCTGCTGCGTCATGGAATAGGCACCGGAAATGGTGGCCTGGGAGGCAATGACGGTGGCGATGGTGGCCAAAATAACCGCCGGAATCAGCAAGACGGGGGGAAACGCCAGAAAAAACGGGTTTTCAACCGCCTCAGGGTTACCCAACAGCAGAGCCCCCTGCCCCAGGTAGTTCAAGGTCAGTCCGGGCAAAACCAGTGATACCAACGCCACACGGATGGACGATTTGCCGAAGTGTCCCATGTCGGCGTACA
>JAJTDO010000113.1 GCA_021300475.1 Burkholderiales bacterium
TGAATTAAAAAAATCCACTTTTAAATTCAATTCAGGACGTAACAACATGACGCATAAATTCGGCTGCGAGCGCTTGTCGCTGGCTGTCTCCATTTCATTGGCGCTTTCCACATGGCTGACCACCGCACAAGCGGAAAACACCACAGAAGACGCCGGAAAAATTGCATTTCTCGAGGATGTCACTGTCACCGGAACCCGGGAAGGCACCAAACTCAAAGACGCACCCGCCTCAGTGGGCATCGTTAAACGCGCAGCCATTGAATCCGTGGCCCCAGCCCATCCGCAGGAATTGCTCAGACAAATCCCCGGCGTGGCGCTGGCTTCCACCAATGGCGAAGGCCACACCACCGCCATCAGGCAACCATTCAACACCAGCCCCGTTTATCTGTTTTTAGAAGATGGCATTCCAATACGGGCCACGGGTTTTTTTAACCACAACGCGCTCTATGAAACCAACTTGCCACAGGCTGGCGGCGTGGAAGTGGTGCGCGGACTGGGTTCAGCCCTGTACGGGTCAGACGCCATTGGCGGCATTGTGAATGTGCTGACACGGGCACCGGAAGCAAAGGCTGGAGGCTCGCTGAACATGGAACTGGGCAGCTATGGCTGGAAGCGCATACTGGGCAGTGCCAACACAGGGCTGGGTAATAACGGGGCGTTTCGCGCCGATGTGAATTTAACCCACACTGACGGCTGGCGAGACCGCTCTGCCTACGACAGACAAAGCCTGAGCCTGCGCTGGGACAACGAACTGAACAACGGCGCACTGCTAAAAACCATACTGAATTACACGAAAATAGACCAGCAGACCGGCGCGGGTTCAAACCTCTCTGAAAACGACTTTCGCAACAATCCGACAAAAAACTATTTCGGCATCGCGTTTCGCAAAGTGGAAGCACTGAGAATTTCCAGCAACTACGAGCAGGCCTTTGGCGACAGCCTGCTGAGCATCACGCCCTACCTGCGCGACAACAGCATGGATCTCTTCGCCTCGTTCACCCTGTCCAGCGACCCCAGCATCAGCCACACGGAAAACAAGTCTTATGGTTTGCTGACCAAATGGCGCACCGACTTTCCGTCCGTCATGAACGCACGCCTGATTGCCGGACTTGACCTTGAACGAAGCCCCGGTGGGCGCCAGGAAGACAGTGTGGAGGTCACCCGCACAGGCACGGGCGTTGAAAGGGTGTATTCAAATCCGAGAAATGCCCAACGGATTTTTGATTACAACGTGGTCTTTAAAAGCACCTCGCCCTACCTGCACGGGGAAATTTCACCGACACAGGCACTGCGGCTCACCGCGGGTGTGCGTTACGACAAACTCAGCTACGACATGAACAACCACATGGCGAGCAACATCACCGCCAATGGAGGTACTTACGCATTGGCGCCCTCCGCCAGCCCGGAGTTCTCAAACGTAAGCCCGAAACTGGGTTTCACCTATGCGCTAAATGCCACGCAAATCTTGTATGGCTCTTACAACGAAGGCTTCCGCGCGCCTTCAGAAAGTACGCCAACAACCGCGCTGCGGCCTCGTTGGCCTTGAACCCCATCAAAGCAAATCAGTTTGAACTCGGCCTGCGTGGGCAAAGCGGCACATGGAATTACGACACCGTGATTTATGCGCTGACCAAGAAAGACGATCTGACCTCAGTCAGAGACCCTGCAGACCTTAACAACAGGATCAACATCAACGCCGGTGAAACCAGCCACGTCGGGGTTGAGTTGGCCTTGGGAAAACGTCTTTCAGAAACACTGAGGTTCGACACCGCTTTGTCTTACGCCATACAACGCTATGAAGACAACACAACAGCAAATGGCGATTTCAGCGGCAAAGCCATACCCACCGCCCCCCGTGTTCTGGCCAACACCATACTGACTTGGAAACCGCTTGAAACGGTGACACAGGAACTGGAATGGAACCGCATCGGCGCGTACTATCTGGACGATGCAAACACCACGCAATACAACGGGCACAGTATTTTTAACCTCAGGGGCGCATGGCAACTGAAAAAGGACCTTCGGCTGTTTGCACGGTTGAACAACCTCACAGACCGCCGCTACGCAGAGTCAGCCAGCTTTTCCACCGCGCGCACGTTTTCTCCCGGTTTGCCACGTACCTTGTACGCGGGCGTTGATGTGAAATTTTAAGAGGAATGGCCATGTGTTCAAGCAGGTATTTTTTAGCGCTCAGGCAAACATCGGAGTGGCTTTTGCTGTTCTTGGTTCTGATGCTTTTTTTCCCGGAAAACGCACCGGCGCAAGCCCAGCACACCCATAAAAAACGCCCTGCACTGGCCACATGGCCAGCCATTGCACCCAATGGCGATTTGTATATCTCGGGCGTTAATTCGCAGGGGCAGTTGTTCCTGCAAGCCAGCCCAAACAACGGCATGACCTGGCGGGCACCCGTCACCATCAGCACCGGTGGCGATACCGTGCTGGCAGACGGGCAAAACCGCCCCAAACTGGTATTTCTAAAAAATGGCGATTGGCTCATCAGCTACACCACCCCCTTGGCAAAGCCCTACACGGGCAATGTGAAATATATGGTTTCAAAAGATGGGGGTCGGACATTTTCTCGGCCCCAAAGGGTGCATCAGGACAACCAGATCATCACCCACCGCTTTGAGTCGCTCGCGCTCAACGCGCAAGGCCTGCTCAATGTATTCTGGATAGACAAACGCGACCTGCATGCGCAAATCCAACAGGGAATCGCCTACCGTGGCGCGGCAGTTTATGGTCGTACAAGCACCCCTGAAGGCGAATTTTTACAAGCCGATTTCAAAGTAGCAGACCACAGTTGCGAATGCTGCCAAATAGCCGCGGTGCCCACCAAGAATGGCGATGTTGCGTTGCTGTGGCGCCATATTTTCGAGCCCAACATCCGCGACCACGCATTTGCACGCATCAAGCCTGCAACAGAAGCCAAACCCACTGCAACACCTGTCATCGTTAGGTCAACGTTCGACAACTGGGCTGTGGATGCCTGCCCCCACCAAGGGCCCGCCATGGTGGAAGACCCGGAAGGCAATTTCCATATTGTCTGGTTCGGGGTCAAGGGCGAACAATCAGGGGTGCGCTATGCCAAACTGGACGCTCAGGGCAAGCCGCTGGGGCAAGCGCTGCAATTACCGGATGCAGCCGCCGAATTTGCAGACATCGCGTTGGCAGACAACACGTTGGCCATCGTCTGGCGCAGTTTCAATGGCCAACACTTCACGCTTTCCGCTTGGGTCTCAAAAGACAAGGGCAAGCACTTCAGCTTGCAACAGTTGGGCACCACCACCGAAGAAAATGACACCCCGCGGTTTTTCAAGCGTCAAAACAAGCTTTATGTGTTGTGGCGCACATCCAGTGAAAACACAGTGTATTCGCTGGAAAAACAGGATTTATGGCAGCGTTTACTGGAAAATACGCCCCGCCCGGCAGCCGTGGTTTTCACCGCCACTGACTGTACCCACTGCCCTTCCGTCATTGCTTCCGCCCGGCAGCTGTGGTTTTCACCGCCACTGACTGCACCCACTGCCCTTCCGTCATTGCTTGGCTGGCAGCAGAAAAATCAAAACTGAATTTTCATTTGGCAGCGGTGGTGATGGATGCAGCACACCTGAGCGATCCGTCGGAATTGAAAACACAAACCCACTACGCATTGGCCGACGCGGTGCATCCCTACAGTGGAAAAACCCATGCCTTACAATACGCCGTAAACCCGAAATGGCGAGGCGTCACGCCCTACGTGGCGCTGCTTAAAACCGATGGCTCCATCCGTTATGTGCTGGGGCAACCCAGCCCGCAGCAACTGGAAGACCTGACAAAGTGAACATGAAAAAACCGGACAAAAAACAAACTGCGCTGCCAGACCTGGAATTGCGGGAAGGCCAGTCGCTGGAATTGTTGAAAGCGCTGCACATCCTGACCCGCGAGGGCAAAATAAACCAGGACAGCCGCAGAAAGCTAAAGCAGGTCAATCACCTGCTGCAATTCATAGGCCCGCTTTTGCAATCGGCACTCGCACAAAACGGTGGCGTTTGTCTGGTGGACCACGGGGCAGGCAAGTCTTATTTGGGTTTCATGTTGTATGACGCATTTCTCAAAAAACCCGATTTGCAGGGTCAGGTGGTGGGCATTGAAAGCCGTGCAGAACTGGTGGAGCGCTCACATGCGCTGGCGCAACAACTGGGCTTCAAAGGCATGGCTTTTCATCACCTGACCGTGGCGCAAGCACTGGAATCTGAAGAAATTCCCGCTGCAGTTGATATTGTCACAGCCCTGCACGCGTGCAACACCGCCACCGACGACGCCATTGAGTTTGGCTTGCGCCGCCAGTGCGCTGCCTTCGTCTTGGTGCCTTGTTGTCAGGCTGAAGTCGCTGCGCAATTGCGCGCGGGAAAAAATAACATGCGTGCTACCTCGTCGCTGACCGAGTTGTGGCGCCATCCCCTGCACACCCGTGAGTTCGGCAGTCAGGTGACCAACGTTTTGCGGTGTTTGCGTCTGGAAGCGTCTGGTTATGAAGTCACTGTTACCGAGCTGGTTGGCTGGGAACACTCCATGAAAAATGAATTGATCATCGCAAAGAAAACCCCGTCGGCTGCGGGCAAAAAAGCCACGCAGGCAGCCCAAAAACTCAATGAGTTGCTGCAGTCGTTGGGGCTGGAGGCCATGGCACCGCGCTTTGCCCCCGCCAACTAAAGCGTATTGGGCAAGAAACTGAGGTCTTCTTCCCGAGGCAGCGGCAAGTCCATGCTTTCGAAGGCGCCCAACCATTGCAAACGCACACCATCGGCCACGGAACGGGCTGCCAGAAAATTTGCACTGGACTTGAAATTGTCCAATACTTTTGGCAAGGGTTTCAACGGCTCATCAAGCCCCAGGGTAAAGTCGTCCCAATGCACCGGAACCACCACCTTGGCACCCACCGTGGTCACCACCTCCAACCAGTAGGCCTCTTTGTACTTGTCGTCTTTTTTACCCAAGGTGCCTATGCCCAAAAACACAGTGTCGGCGCGCACACCGTCCAAACCGTTGGAAATGAAGCCGGCACTGGCCTGAACCAGCCAACGCGGCTTGAGCGCCTCCTTTAGCTCAGGGTTCTGGTATTCAAACAGCAGGGAATAACTGCCGCCCTCCTTGTAGTCGGCCGCATGAACGGGCGGAACCAAAGGGGCCTGCAACTCACCGCCGTCGTGGCCATTGTTCCAAGGTGTGGGGCTGTGAATGGCAGGAATGAACTGAACAACAAACGGTCCGATTTCAAGGTTCCGTCCGGTTGCAGAAAGCGTAATTTGCTCTGTTGGCAAGCCCTGCCCCAGACCCAAATACACCGTTGATTGGCTGCCCACCAAGCGCGCTCCAGTGAGCTTTGCCACCAAAGGTGCGTCCATTCCATGGTCATAGTGAGAATGCGCAGTCACCACCGCCAGCAACTTCAAGGGGCCATTGATCAGCCCCAGACGCTTTAATGCAGACTCCACCTTGTCAGGTTCCGGCCCGACCCTGCCCAGCGCGGTTTTCAAAAACCCGGGGCGACTAAAAAAACCATCCACCAGAATTGCATGCACGCCGTCATCAAACATCAGGGTGGACACGCCCACGAAGGTGGCTTTCAATGCATCGGCTGTGCCTGGCCTGGCGGGTTCGCCATTCCCCCCCACTGTGGGTATCAGCACAGCCCGTGGTTGCAACAAGGCCTCCGGCAATGCCGGACGGCGGGTTGCCCAAACAAAAGCCACCGCAAAAACCACTACCAGCAGTGCAAGCAAAACAACGCCTGCTGCGCCATCGGATTTCATGGAGAACCGAGAATTACGCATCGGATTCAGAGTCCTTGTTGGTTACGGTGTTGCGATCCATTTCAAGGGTGAGTTGGCCGCGCTTGACTCTGACAGCCCAGCGCCCGCCTACGGTTCGCAAACCACCTTTTGTGCTTTCCAATTGTCGTATCAACTCCAGCGTTTTGAGTTCATTGATCCTGATACCGGATTTTGACAGCCACAAACGTAACAGTCTTGCTTTGTTACCTTCGTTTAACAACTGGAACTCAGCATGGCGCAAATAGCCCTCCGGGGCGGCTACTGCAGCAAGCAGGCTTTCTGAAGACGCACGCACTTCCGTCTTGTAGGCAGACACTTGCCGGCTAAGGCGCAACAGAGAAGAGCGCACTTGGGGAAATTGGGCTTCGACTTGGGGCAACAGCTGATGGCGCAGCCAATTGCGCCGGAATGCATCGCTGGCGTTGCTCGGATCCTCAAAAAATGTCCAGCCATTTTGTTGAACACACACTCGTATGTCTTGTTTTTGAACCGTTAAAAGTGGGCGTCCCAACATCAGGCCCGAACCTGACGAAGGCAAAGGGGAAACAGGTGCCATTCCAGCAAGCCCCTCCAGACCAGACCCCCTGAAAAGTGCAATCAGGGCGGTTTCAATCTGATCCTCTTGGTGGTGGGCAGTGAGCAACAAACCACCGCCGTTTTCTTGCATGCACCGGGCAATGGCTTGATAGCGGGAACTGCGGGCCTGCGCCTCAAGGCTCTCTCCACCGGCGCGCTTTACCTCAACGGTGAGAACCTGAAGTTCAATGTCCGCCGCATGACAGAAAGCGATGCAGTGCTGCGCCATCTCATTGGCGACTGTTTGCAATTGGTGATTGACATGAATGGCGCGAAAAGCAAGACCCAAAGCCTTGCAGGCCATCAGCAAGGCGGTTGAATCTTCCCCGCCCGAGTAGGCCACCCAAAGCGGTTGTGCCACAGGGGGGGACGCCGCCGGCGAGGCAAAAAAGCGCTCAATGGCGGCCGTCAGTAGCGGCAGGCGTTCAAGACTGTCAGACAATCTTGAATTTGCCGTAGCTCAGTGTTTTTTTATGCCTGACCGTGGTCAGTTGCTCTGCCGATAATTTTGTCAGGCGCTGCAGTTCACGCTTGATGATGGTTTTCAAGGTGCCCGCCATCTGCTCTGCATTGCGGTGCGCACCACCTGCCGGCTCAGGCACAATTTCATCAATCAGACCCAATTCTTTCAGCTTGGCAGAGTTGATGCCCAGTGCCTGCGCAGCATCGGGTGCACGCTCTGCGCTGCGCCACAAAATGGAAGCGCAACCCTCGGGGGAAATAACGGAATATGTCGCATGCTGCAACATCAGGACACGGTCAGCCACAGCCAGTGCCAATGCACCACCCGAACCGCCTTCACCAATCACGGTGGCAATGATGGGAACCCCAAAATTGCGCCGCGTGCGCTCTTTGACGTCTCTGCCCTTTTGATGACCAATGATCATCACGGCTTCCCCCTCAATTCGGGCCAAACCGCCAACAATCGACTCATCGTCTGCAAAATGACGGTCACCGTGCAGTTCCTGAAACTCGGTGGTCATCATCGCAATGTAGTCCAAGGTGTAGGGACGCTGCGGATGTCTGGCGACCTGCGAGGCCTGCCACGGCGACAACCTGCTGTAAATATCAGCCAGCAGTTCTGCTGACTTCTGCTCCAGTTGCTTGATTTGCGACTCAATATCGACTGAAGCGTCATTTTGCAAATTTCGCAATGCTTCAATTTGGCCGTCCAACTCTGCCAGCGCAGATTCAAAGTCCAAAAACATATGCTTCATAAATTTCTTTCAGTAATCAACCGCTATCGGGTCAAGGCTGCGCCACAAATACCACGTCGCCACAGAACGATACGGTCTTAGGGCCTCCCCCATTTTTTCGGTACTTGCCCGATCCGGGGTCTTGCCCTCCAACATCAATTTAGCCAAGGCTTTCACCAAGCCCAAGTCATCAACCGGCCACACATCCTGACGCATCAGATTAAAAATTAAAAACATCTCTGCTGTCCAGCGGCCAATGCCCTTCACCTGCGTGAGGTGCTTTACACATTGGACGTCGTCCATACCGGCCAAAAGTGCGGCGTCCAATCCACCCAGTTGAGCAAACTCAGACAAGCTCAACAGATATTCTACCTTGCGATAAGACAAACCCACGGCCTTCAAGTCAGCCGGTGCCTGTGCCAGCAGGGTGGCGGGGTTTAGATCTTGCTTTAGCAAGTCCATCAGGCGAGCTGAAATTGCATCCGCCGCCTTCACGGAAATTTGCTGCCCCAGTACGGCCCTGACCAAGGTCTGGTAGGCATCGCCCCTGGAGCGCAAAGCCCTGTCCCGGTGCGCAGCAATGAGGCCGGCCCAACGGGCATCAAGGGAGCTTAAAAAACGACAGGCATCTTCCCAGTAGCCGGGAGCCAATGGGTCGTCAGTGTAGCCAGGACTTACTGCCGTCGCCATTGGGTGACACCGCCGGGGCGATCTTCCAACACAATGCCTTCGGCCAGCAAGGCTTTGCGGATATCGTCAGACAAAGCATAGTTCTTATCGCGTTTGGCCTGCGCCCTGCGCTCAATTTCCGCCTCAATGCGCCCATCTTCGGAAGCCGACGCAGTTCCGCCCTGCAGAAAAGTCTGGGGCTCGCGCTGCAGCAAACCCAAGGTGGAGGCCAGCCCGAGCAACTGCGCAGCAATTTGCGGCGACTTCTCACGGTTAAGCCTGCCAGCCAACTCAAAGAGAACAGCCACGGCGCCTGCGGTATTGAAATCGTCGTTCATGGCGGCGGCGAACTCTGCAGTGCCAGCTCCGTTGGGGTCAAACACCGCCTCACCCGTCACGGCAGTTTCCCGCAACGCCGTGTACAAACGGGTGAGCGAAGCCTTGGCGTCTTCCAGATGGCTTTCCGAATAAGTCAGTGCGCTGCGATAGTGCGCCCGGGCAATAAAAAATCGCACAGCTTCCGCGTCGTAGTGTTTCAATACATCACAGATTGTGAAAAAGTTGCCCAAGGACTTGGACATTTTTTCAGACACGCCGTTGCTCTCAACCCGCACAAACCCGTTGTGCATCCAGGTGTTTGCAAATGCGTCGCCTGTGGCACCCACCGATTGCGCAATTTCGTTTTCATGGTGGGGAAACTGCAAATCAGCACCGCCGCCGTGAATATCAAAATGGGAACCCAGCAAAGCACAACTCATGGCTGAACACTCAATGTGCCAGCCCGGCCGACCCTGACCGAAATCCGAAGTCCAGATGGCATCATCGGGTTCTCCGGGCTTTGCAGACTTCCACAACACGAAGTCCAGGGGGTCCTCTTTTTTGTCGACCACGGCAACACGCTCACCAGCCCGCAACTCATCCAGACTTTTGCCTGACAAGCGGCCATAACCGTTGAATTTTCTAACCGAAAAATTCACATCGCCTTCTTCACCCTGATAGGCCAACCCGTTTTCCACCAGCGTGGAAATCATGCCCAGCATTTGCGGCACGTATTCGGTGGCGCGGGGTTCATGGTCGGGTCTTGCGATGCCCAGCAGATCGGCGTCTTCATGCATGGCCGCAATGAAACGGTCGGTCAGCGCTCGAATGGACTCGCCGTTTTCCACAGACCGGCGAATGATCTTGTCATCAATGTCCGTGATGTTGCGAACGTAGGTAACTTCAAAACCACTGTATTCCAGCCAACGCTTGACCAGATCAAACACCACCATGACGCGGGCATGCCCAAGATGACAGTAGTCATACACTGTCATGCCGCACACATACATGCGCACTTTACCGGGCTCTATGGGCGTAAAAACGGCCTTGCTACGCGTCAGTGTGTTGTAAATATGAAGTTGTGTGGTCATGCGATTTTGGGGAAATTTAAAGAAAAAGGGGGAAAGCCGCATCAGACACCCAAACCGGGGCTCTGAGCACTTGCTACAATACTGGTAAAGTATAACATTGCGGTTTTCTTGCATTACTAAACATGAACCATACAAAAACCAGCCGTTTGAAAACGCCACTGCTCGTCAGCCTGATCTTGGGCTGCCTGTCCGGTGCCGTTCCCGGCACTGCCAGCCTCGCCAGAGCAGATGAATCTGCAGACGTCACACGCCTCATCAAGAACGGTCAGTTCGATCAGGCACTGACACGGGCAGACGCATTTTTGGCGGGCAAACCCAGAGATCCGCAAATGCGTTTCCTCAAAGGGCTGGTTTTAACTGAGCAAGGCAAGGCCGCAGAGGCCATCAAGGTGTTCACGCGGCTTACTGAAGATTTCCCGGAATTGCCCGAACCCTACAACAACCTTGCAGTGCTCTACGCCAGTCAGGCCCAGTTTGAAAAAGCAAGGCAATCACTTGAAATGGCGATACGCACCCATCCAAGTTATGCCACCGCCTATGAAAACCTGGGTGATGTGTATTCAAAGTTGGCGAGCCAGTCCTACGACAAGGCCCTGCAACTTGATTCGAACAACCCCACCGCAGAAATGAAACTGTCCATGGTCAGGGAACTGATCACCGGAAAATCGCGTGCGCCAGCACCCGCACCTGCCCCAGCCCCTGCGGTTGTTGCTGCAGCGCCAGCGGCGGTTCAGGTCGCCAGTGCGCCGGCCCCAAGCCCGGCAGCACCTGCGGCACCCGTAGCGCAGGCTGCCAGAGCGGCAGCCATCACTGCTGCATCCAGCATCACTGCAGCAACAACAGTGGCGGCAGCGCCGGTGGTGGCGGCAGCACCGGTGGCAGCGGCAGTTAATCCTACGCCGACACCCGCGCCCATGGCTTCAGTCGGTAGCCCCTCCAACAAGGCCAACGATGGCGATGTCATGCAATCCATTCGCGACTGGGCAAAACTCTGGTGCTCGCAAAAAGCGGTAACCGGTGGCTGATTCAACGAGAAAAGTCCTCTAGCTGATGCTCAACATGAAACCCGGCAGAATTCGAAAACTGTTCATTGGCAAGCGCAAGACCTTGCGGATGGCTGCGTTGTCCATTCTGCTTTCAGGTTCAGGTGGGCAGGCCTTGGCACAGGTTGCAACAAAAGACTTGGCCAAGCCGGTGAAGTATCAACCCTCCGAAGCAGAGTCCAGCGGCGAATGGTCTGACATTTCACCACCAAACATTCCCTTTGACCGTCCGCACATCGACGCTGAACTGGAAAAGATCTACAAGGAAATTGCGGCCTCAAAGCTGGACAAAGCCATAGACCGTGTCAATTCCCTCATCAACCAATTTCCAAATTTCCGGGTCGCCTACCTTATTCGGGGTGACCTCTACACGCTCAGGTCAGGCAAAGGCATTTCTTCGGTTGGCGATGTCAGAAATGCCCCCTTGAACAAAATGACCGCACTGGCCGATCTGCGGGAGGAAGCCGTGGTGCGTTTGCGCGCATACCGCATCCGCCCCAATACCAACCAGTTGCCGCGCGAACTTGTTCAACTCAAGCCAGACCAGCGCTACGCCATACTCGTGGACACCGTGAGATCACGGCTGTTCATTTACGAGAATGTACTTCCCACCCCCAGGCTGATCACCGATTTCTACATCAGCCAAGGCAAGGCAGGCGCCAATAAAACCCGGGAAGGCGACAATAAAACACCGCTGGGGGTCTACAACATCACCGAATTGCTGCCCAAGCAGAAGCTCAGCGACTACTACGGCAATCTGGCGCTGCCGCTTGACTACCCCAACGAATGGGACAAGCGAGAGGGCCGGACAGGCCATGGCATCTGGTTGCATGGCATTCCCTCAAACCAGATCAGCACCCCGCCAAAAGCCAGCGAGGGTTGCGTGGTGCTGTCCAATGCAGACATCGAAAAACTGCAGCGGTACGTGAAGGTGGGCAATACACCCGTCATCATTACTGAAAACATCAATTTCATTGCAAAAAACATCTGGCAAAGCGAGCGGGCAGACATCATGAAAATGCTGACAGCAGCCCGTGAAACCACGAGCAACCCAAAACACAAATACGGTTTTGGTCACATGTCGGTGCTGAGATACCCTTCTCAAAACGACATGCTGGTGGTTAATTTCGACATGAATACAAAATCAAATCAAAAATCATCAGGCCCGAAACGCCAACAGTACTGGCAAAAAGAGGGCAGAGAATGGAGAATGGTGCATGAAGCCCAAGCTGGCTGAAGCTCTGCGCAGAGTTTTTTTAAAACAATCCTTATCCGCCTGGCTGGCGACCTCCCTTTTGGGGGCAGGTGCAAACAGCTGGGCCAATCCACCCAAACCCAAAGCAAAATCTGGAAATAAAATGGTCAGACTTGAAACTTCCGCAGGCGTCATCGACATCGAACTGTTCGCTGACAAAGCCCCTAAAACTGTTGCAAACTTTCTTGAGTACGTAAACTCAGGTCACTATAGCAACACCATTTTTCATCGTGTCATTAACGGATTCATGGTTCAGGGCGGCGGCATGGAACCCGGCATGAAAGAAAAGCGCGCGGGCAAAACCGTAGAAAACGAAGCCAACAACGGCCTTAAAAACGACCGCTACACATTGGCAATGGCCCGCACCAGCGACCCACACTCAGCCAGCGCACAGTTTTTCATCAACGTGGTGGACAACGACTTCCTGAACCACCGCAATCCCACACCTCAGGGTTGGGGCTACTGCGTCTTCGGTCAGGTGATCAATGGCAAGGAAGTGGTCGACGCCATGAAGGGTGTGAAAACAACCTCCAAAGGCTTCCATCAGGATGTACCGGTTGAAGACATCATCATCACCAAAGCATCGGTCATCGAATAAGCATTGCAGCACTGTTTCACCTGTTCAAGACCACCCGCGGAGTCACGCTCCGTGGGCCGCATCAAAGAGGATCAGCGTGATGAAACACTCCACAACGCAAGACAAACGCGCCCTCTTCATTTCTGACCTTCACCTTTCAGACGAAACGCCAAAAACGCTCGCCGCCTTTGAACTGTGGCTAAGGCAAAACGCCAATGCCACAACAGACATTTACATCCTCGGCGATTTTTTTGAATATTGGGTGGGCGACGATCACCTGACCAAAACCGCACAGGCGGTTCAGCATGCTTGCAGGCAGGCCGGCACAACGGGCGCAAACCTGTATTTCATGCATGGAAACAGAGACTTTCTCATCGGACCGGCATTTCTGGACGCCTCAGGTCTCACCGCCCTACCAGACCCATTTCTCACCGAGATTCACGGCATAACGGTTTCCATCAGCCACGGCGACCTGCTGTGCACAGACGATGTGGCCTACCAGCAATTTCGAAAGCTCAGCAGGAATGCCCAATGGCAAGCGGCGTTTCTCTCCAAACCCTTGGCAGAGCGCATTGCCTATGCAGAAAGTCTGCGCAAAGAAAGCCGGATGAAAAAGTCCACCACCGCCGCCGACATCATGGATGTGAACCTGCTTGCCGTGGAAAATGCGTTTGCAGGCCACTGGCCGCTGTCTGAGGCCGTCAAGTCTGACAACATGATCCATGGACACACCCACCGCAACGCCTGCCACCGCTACGCCTACAATGGCGAACAACAGCACCGCTGGGTTCTGTCCGATTGGGAGTTCGACCACGGCGGGCAGGCCAGAGGCAATGCACTGAGCATCACCGCCCGCGCCTGGGAATTCATTCCGGTCAGTCGTCCACCCATTTGTTGAGTTTGGCCAACTGGGCTTTGTCACTTGCAGTATCGGGGGCCGCACATTCCAGACCTGCCTTCAGCAAGGCCTGTTCCAGCTGCTCAATGCGGCTTTGCTGCGCGATGGCCTGATCAATCAGCCCATGCAGCGCCTTGCTCAGCGGGTCATCGGACTGACTGCTGACGCCATAGGCTGAAAACCCCATTTGATTGGCGGCGCGCTCCCTTGCAATGTCATCTTGGGCCACCATGATCCGAGCCGGATTGCCCACTGCCGTGGCGCCTGCCGGTACCGGCTTTGTCACCACCGCATTTGAGCCTATCTTGGCACCAGCCCCCACGGCAAAAGGTCCCAGCACTTGGGCCCCCGCGCCCACAATAACCCCCTGCTCCAAGGTCGGGTGCCGCTTGCCCTTGTTCAACGCCACGCCACCCAGAGTAACACCTTGGTAAATTGTGCAGTCATCTCCGATTTCGGCGGTCTCGCCAATCACCACCCCCATGCCATGGTCAATGAATACTCGGCGCCCGACCGTGGCACCCGGGTGAATTTCTATACCAGTGAGCGCGCGCGCCAGTTGGGAAATAAACCGCGCCCATGTGTGGTAGCCGCCACGCCACGCCAGATTCGCCCAACGGTGCATCACAAGTGCGTGCAGGCCCGGGTAACACAAGCAAACCTCCAGACGCGTGCGTGCAGCCGGGTCTTTTTGCAAAATGTTAGCGATATCTTCCTTGATTCTGTCAAACATGGTGTGGTGTTTTTCTTCTCAGCGCCCCTGCGGGTGCACGGTTATTCTTTTGCTTGGAATTGCTGACGGGCAGCGTCAATGGCCTGCTGCAAACGCTCCCATTCTGCCCGATACCAACGTCCCTGAGAAACGCGCTGCACATCGTTGAGAAAACCATGCATCAAATCAAGTTCCTCGCGTTCCAGCTGCGCTTTTTGCAACATGCGCCGAACCCGGGGAATCAAGCGCTTGGGCCGCTCAGGGTTGAGAAAGTCCACCGCCTGCATCGCTTTTAAAAAATGCTCAAAAAGCCGCTCGACATCGGGATTGGAAACATCCCCGTCAGCAAGGACAGGCGGCTGAACCTGCAGGGACGGTGATGCGTCAGCCAGCGCAGCCTTGCGAACCTCATAGGCCAGCAACTGGACCGCCTGAGACAAATTCAGGGAACTGTACTGCGGATTGGCCGGAATCATCACGTGACGGTCGCAGCGCAGTAAATCTTCATTGGACAAGCCAGTCCGCTCGCAACCAAACACCAGCGCCGCCTTGGTCTGTGGAGGCCCGGCACGCAGTCGCGCCATCAA
>JAJTDO010000051.1 GCA_021300475.1 Burkholderiales bacterium
TACCCCGTGTTTTTAAAGTTTCAAGGGGGCAAGGGGGTTGCAACGGCGCTGGGGGTGTTAATTGCCTACAGTGCGGTGTTGGGTGTGGCCACGGCCGCCACATGGGTCATCATCGCCGTGTTTTTCCGCTATTCATCGCTGGCTGCCCTGCTGGCCGCCTTGTTCGCCATTTTTTACGATGGTCTGCTGTTTGGTGTGAATTTGCAGTTTTTCTGCGTCACCATCATGTCTGGCTTGCTAATTTACCGCCACAAACAAAACATCGCCAACCTGATGGCGGGCAAAGAAAGCAAAATCGGCGCGAAAAAGAAACCGGCGGAAGACGCATCGCAAAGCGCGACCAATATTTGACACTCAAAATGCAAAATGGGGCATCGCGCTCCGCCCAAAAAAACACTTAAGATTTGAATTGCGCATCAATGTCTTACTCCTTGAGATCATCGTTACCTTCAAGGAGTCGTCTTGCGGTCAGTGCTGACCGCTGCTCGATCAGTGCAATGATCTTGCCCACAACCAACTGACCCAAAAAAGGCAGTAAGGCCTGCAATTGGCGTGCGGTAACAGGCAGGTCTTGAGCCATGCTCAGCACGCGCTTTTTGGTCTGTGCCTTTGAAAGCCCTGACGCCTGCGCGAATTGATCCCAGTGCCGGGTCTGCACCTCGGTGAATTTGTACTTGCTGCCCAGCTTCATCGCCATCTTGGGTGTGAGATGGTCGTACACCGCCGTGGACAGCATGTCGTAAAGCGGCGCCAGTGTGGGCGCTCTACCCGTTGCGCAGAGCAAAGAGAAATTCTTGGCATGGGCGTCGTGGTTACCCACCAGTGCGTTGAAGATGACAGCGTCCAACAATCGCAGCACCTGCGGCGCGCTGGGCCGAGAGGCTTTGCGTAGCAGGTCAAAGCAAGCCTTGAGGTCGGGGCCGCCTTCGTTCTGGTACTTCATCTCGGGCACCGTGCCCAGTGCCTGGCAGAAGTCTTCCTGGTGAATGCGTACCGGTTGGCCATCAGTGCCCACGCGGCGGTCGTAGCGCGCCACAAGCAAAACTTGACGGTCGCTGACCTGAAAGATTTGCGCCTGTGCCGTGGGCATGCCCATGGCCTGCGCCAGCGCCAGGCAAAAGCCCTCATTGATGACACTGTCCTGCACCGATGCAATGGCCGGCTTGAGAATGTGCGTACTGGGCTGGCCACCTTTGGGCAGGCCGATGCGCTCGCCATCGAACACCACCGGCAGCTTGTCCTGCGCACCCGCGAGTGACAGCCGCATGCCATCTCGACCCGCCAGCATGGGGCGGCGCGGCAACTCATTGAGCAAGGCGATCAGCTGCGGCTCGTCCAGCCATTGGATCCCTGTCTGATTGGCAGTGGATATGGGCAGCCCATCTGGCACAAAGGTGATGGCACCGGCGCATTCGCCGCCAATGGCATTGAGCAGAGCAAAGTCGTTTTGGCTGGACACCTGACACTGCTGTGCAATCAGCCGCCGCAGATTGCCCTCGGGCAACAAGCCGGCAAAGAAGGCGCGGCACTGGTGGTCATTAAACGGATCCGGACCAAGCGGCAAAGACTGTGAGAGCGCAACTGCATTGGGCTGCGACAGCCAATCAGGGCGGTACTGAAAACTCAGGCGCCCACCTGCCAGCGACAAGGAACCTACCGGTTGGTCAAACAACCAGACCCCGATGTCATGCGCCATGGCGATCCTCTTTGCCCTGGGAGACCTCAGTATCCAATCCGGTCAATTCCAACGACCCGCCCAAGGCGTCAATCACCCTCAGTACTTGTTCAAGACGCACTGTGGGCTTGCCGCCCTCCAAATCAACGATGAAGCGCACCCCCACGCCTGCGGCCAGCGCAAGCTCTGGCTGGGCCAAGCCGATGCGCTTTCTGGCCGCTCGCAGCGTGGCACCCAAGGTTTGAGCGGTGGAGATGGTGGTCATAGAGGCATGGCTGCGTAGTTCCCGAGCGGGAAATTATGACTGAAATACGGCTCAACTTCAAGACGAAGTTACCGATCGGGAATTTTTTGCACTAAACAGGCAATTTAATAGAATAAACCCCGATCGGGAAATCATTGGACGAGTGCCTGCATTTAAGCTCAACGCTGTGGGCACTGTTTTGCAAAAACAGTTTTTCAAGCCACCTTGAAGCGGTCGCCGAGGTGGCTGATGCGTTGGGCCACTTCATCAAGTTCATGCGCACGGTCTTTAACCTGTTTAACCATGTCGTTATTAACGCCCGTGGCGCTGGTAATTTTCTCTACGCTTTGCGCCAGCATGTTTGAGGACTCCGCCTGTTCGCACACCGAGTTGTAAATGGTCTGAACAGAATCAACGGCTTCGCCAGACACCTGGCTGATGCTTTCCATGCCCTGGCTGTTGCTCAAGGCTTTGTCCACGCTTTGCGAAACCACTTCGGCCCAACCGTGCACCTTCTCAACGGCTGAAGAGGTAGTGCTTTGAATTTCTGCAATCACTTCACGAATTTCATAGGTGGACTTCGATGTGTTCTCTGCCAGCTTTCTGACTTCATCAGCCACCACAGAAAACCCCCTGCCCGCCTCGCCGGCCCTGGCCGCCTCAATGGCTGCATTCAAAGCCAGGAGGTTGGTTTGTTGCGCCACATCCTGAATCACCTTGACCACACCGGAAATGCGCATGGCCGAGTTGTTCAAGTGGTTGATCATGTCGGTGAGTTCGTGGGTGGATTGCGACACGGAGCTTAGATCGTGCGCACTTTCCTCTGCCAGCGAACGCCCGGACTGCGCCGCCTCACCGGCTGACTTTGCCAATTGGAGGGCTTGGGAGGCGTTGTTAAACACCACGCCTATGCTCATGGTCATGCCTTCAACGGCTCTGGCCATGCCGGCGGCCGCCGCGCTGCTGCTTTCTGCCGCTTCTTCAACCTCTGAGGAAGCGCTGGTCATGTCGGCAGACATGGAAATCATGCTGGAAGCCGCCTCTTTTAAATCATGCAGCACAGCGCTCAGGTTGTTGGCCACGCCACCCACGCTTTTCATGATCATGCCGACTTCGTCATTGGGCATGAATTTGGGTTTGGCGGTCAGATCGCCGCTGGCCAAGGCCTGTGTGTAACCCAGTAAAGCAGACACACTGCGGGTCAAACTGCCCAAAGCGGCAACCGCGGTAAACAGCGCTCCACCCACCAGCAGGGCACACAGCAACAAGGTGCTGTTGCGCCCCCATGCAATTGAGCTGATTCGTTGTTGCACGATGGCGAGCAAACCGCTGCGAGCGGCTGTGGCTGTGGCCGCCAAAGCACTTTCCAGTTGCTCTGAAGACTGCCGGACCTGCGCCAGCGCCACGTCGCTGCCAGCACCAGTGGCCACGGCGATAGCTGCGACCAGCATTTCCTGTGAAGCCTGCACTTGCTTGAAAGGGTCGGACACGGTTTTGGCCTGAAATTCACTGTCACTGCTCAAACCTGACACCACCGAACCCACTGTTTTCAAATGCGACTGCACCAGCGAAGATTGCTGGGCCGCAGAGAATTTTTGAACCTCGGACCATCCACCCTTGCCGGTGACGGCCAACACGCCCAATTCGGTGAGCGCCGATTGCGCCTGCGGCAACAACACCACCGACAACTGCGCCAGATCGCCCCCTGTTGCAGAAACATCAGCCAAAACACCTGCGCTGCGAGCCACTTCACGCATGGCTTCCTGAATGGCCAAAGAAAGCTCATCTAAAGACTTCAAGGCGGCTTTATCACCGGCCAAGGTTTGCTCACGCGAAACCGCCCACGCCGCCTTCAACTTTCCACTGCTAGCAGCCAAACTTGCCTGCCCTGCACCCAGTTGCGCACCTGCCAGACCCGCCGCCAGATCATCCATCGTCTTGCCCAGCGCCAAACCCTGAGCCTGAGACTCACTGCCACCAGCAGCCACCGCCAAGCGGGTTTTTGCCAACACCGTTTGGGCGCCACTGAGCTTTGCCAAGAGTGTTACACCCTGCTGCTCCAATTGCGCTTTACCGCTTGCAGCGGACGAGGCCATGAGGGATTGAACCAGCAAGACACTTAAACATATCAGCAGCAAAGCAAGCATTAGAATTGCTTTGGATTTGATGGACACCTTGTTCATCAGGGAATCGATCGACTTTGCCATTACTCACCTATCCTTTGAAACATCTCTTGCCACTATGGCCAAGTATCGGCAATTTATGAAAGATTTAAAGGTTAAATACTGCTGATAACCGGGCAAAACATTTGTTACAGGCCAGTTTTGGCAACTTTTTCGCTTGGCGCACAACTCTTTTTTGTTTTTGTTGTATACTTTCGTTCTTCGCCGGGGTGGCGGAACCGGTAGACGCGCTGGACTCAAAATCCAGTGGTGGAGACACCGTGAGGGTTCGAGTCCCTCCCCCGGCACCAAACACAAACCCGTTGGCTCACAAGGTCAGCGGGTTTTTGCTTTCCGGTGCAACATGCAAAAGCTCTCAGATTTCGATTATTCCCTGCCTGAATCACTCATTGCGCAAATACCGTCCGGCCAACGTGGTCAGTCGCGTTTGCTGATGGTAAACAACAGCCAACCGGTCAGTTTTACAGATGCGTTGTTTCCAGACATTCTGGAAAAGCTCACAGACCGCGACCTCTTGGTGTTCAACAATACAAAGGTAATGCATGCCCGTTTGTTCGCTACAAAAGCCAGCGGTGGGCGGGTGGAAATTATGGTGGAGCGGGTGTTGTCAGAAACACGCATCACCGCCATGCTGCGCGCCAGCCATGCGCCCAAGCCGGGCAGCATTCTGAGCTTGACGCCAGACCATGAGGCGCTGGTATTGCAGCGCGATGGCATGATGTATGAACTGGAGATTCGCAACACAACCGGTGCAGCACAATCTGCCTTGGACATTATTGAGGCCTGCGGCAAACTGCCCTTGCCTCCCTACATTACCCACGAACCCACCGCAGAAGACGAGCAGCGCTACCAGACTGTGTACGCCAAGGAACTGGGTGCGGTAGCGGCTCCAACGGCGGGCTTGCATTTTACGCAGGCGTTGCTGGAACAACTGGCGCAAAAAAACATTGCCACGGCAGAAGTCACCTTGCATGTGGGCGCAGGCACCTTTCAACCGGTGAAAGTGGACAACCTGAGCGAGCACCGCATGCACCATGAGCGCTACGCCATCAGCGCGGAGACGGTGAAAGCGATGGAAGCCACGCGGGCGCAGGGCGGCCGCATTGTGGCGGTGGGTACAACCAGCTTGAGGGCCTTGGAATCTTGGGCATGGAACCCGGCTCAGGCACAGGGCGACACGGGAATTTTTATTACGCCGGGCTATGACTTCAAGGTGGTGGATGCGCTGATCACCAACTTTCATTTGCCTAAAAGCACCTTGCTGATGTTGGTGTCTGCATTTTCGGGGATGGAGGCAATTCGGGCTGCGTATGCGCATGCAATTGCGCAGGGTTATCGCTTTTTTAGTTACGGTGATGCAATGTGGCTGGAGCGAGCTGACTCGTCGGTTTGAGTGAGATTGGGTGGGCTTTGTTGGGTCTGAATGTCCCGTACGGAAATGTAAGCTCGCCTGCCGCTCCCGAATCAAGCATTTCATCTGCCATCGCAGGCAATCCAACGAATGCACAAAAAACAACCAGACACATTTTTAAGACTACGCGCGCAACTAAGCGCGAGAAATGAGCAAAGGCTCCGCGTAGTTAGCGCCGGGCGCTGTAAACACCGAACGACAAAAACGGCTAGGTTGATTTTTTATCCGTTTATCTGTTTAGCTGCTTGACTGTCTAAAAGGTCAAATGTTTATTAGCTGTGCGAGGTGAAGGGGTGTCGAGGGGCTGTGTGAAGATACTCAACTCAAAGACATTCAGACAGCTCGCCCCAACGACCCCGCAGCAGCCGCCACCACCGCAGGTGGTACAGAAATCCGCCATTGCGGTTTCTGTGAAGGCTGCCAGGGCTGAGTTGGGAAACAGCGAGCTGGCGTCTTGAGTTGAGATCTTCACACAGCCAAGCCCCCCCCCACGGACATGAAAAGGGCCGTCATAAAGACAGCCCCTCTCCACCGAAATGAACTTGATCAGGCAGTATAAAACCTGATCATCTGAAAATTACTCAACCGCTTTCACCATGTCTTCAATCACCTTCTTTGCGTCCCCGAACACCATCATGGTTTTATCCATGTAGAAAAGTTCGTTGTCCAAACCAGCGTAACCAGCACTCATGGAACGCTTGTTCACGATAATGGTTTTGGCTTTGTAGGCTTCCAGAATAGGCATGCCAGCAATCGGAGATTTTGGATCGGTTTTGGCAGCGGGGTTCACCACATCGTTGGCGCCAAGCACCAGCACAACGTCGGTTTGAGCAAACTCGCTGTTGATGTCTTCCATTTCAAACACCTGGTCGTAGGGAACTTCCGCCTCGGCCAACAACACGTTCATGTGACCAGGCATGCGACCCGCCACAGGGTGAATGGCGTACTTTACGATGACGCCCTTGTGGGTTAGTTTTTCAGACAATTCTTTCAGGGCGTGCTGCGCACGTGCCACCGCCAAGCCGTAGCCCGGAACAATGGTGACGGTTTCCGCGTTGGTCAGCAGGAAAGCAACGTCGTCGGAAGAACCTGTGCGAACCGTGCGCTGCTGCTGCGAGCCCGATGCAGCGGATGTGTCTTCACCACCGAAACCACCCAGAATAACGTTGAAGAAGGACCGGTTCATGGCCTTGCACATAATGTAGGACAAAATGGCGCCTGAAGAACCCACCAAAGAACCTGCAATAATCAACATGCTGTTGTTCAGGGAAAAACCGATGCCCGCAGCGGCCCAACCTGAATAGCTGTTGAGCATGGAAACCACCACCGGCATGTCTGCCCCGCCGATCGGAATGATCAGCGTTACGCCGAGTATGAAGGCGGCCACGGTCATGACAATAAACGGTGTCCAGCTTTGGGTGAGGAAAAACGCGATGCCGGAACCGATCATGATAGCGCCCAGCAATGCGTTCAATGCGTGCTGACCGGGGAAACGGACAGGTGCACCCTGAAACAGGCGGAACTTGTACTTGCCGGACAATTTGCCGAAGGCAATGACAGAACCCGAGAAGGTGATGGCACCCACAAAGGTACCAATGAACAGTTCCAGGCGGTTGCCCAAAGGAATGTCAGAGACACCCTGCGCAGTGATGCCGAAGGCTGAAGGCTCTGCAACGGCAGCAATGGCAATGGCCACGGCTGCCAGACCGATCATGCTGTGCATGAAGGCCACCAGTTCGGGCATTTTTGTCATTTCAACGCGTTTGGCCATCAGCGTGCCGGCGCTGCCACCCAACAACAGGCCACCCAACACGTAGGTCATGCCGTCTGCTGCATTTTGGCTGAGTTTGAAAACAAGGCCCACGGTGGTGAGCACGGCCAAGGCCATGCCTATCATGCCAAAGGCGTTGCCCGTGCGTGATGTGGTGGGATGTGAAAGGCCCTTCAAGGCCTGTATAAAACAGATGGACGCAACCAAATAAAGCAGCGTTACTGTGTCTAAACTTAAACTCATTTTGAGGTTCTCCAGTCGGTGCGCCGCTTACTTCTTTTTCTTGAACATTTCGAGCATGCGACGGGTGACCAAAAAGCCACCAAACACATTCACCGCTGCCAAGGCAACGGCCAAAACGCCCATAAATTTACCCAAAGGGGTGACCGTGAGGGCCGCAGCCAGCATGGCGCCCACGATGATGATGGCGGAAATTGCGTTGGTCACCGCCATTAAGGGCGTGTGCAATGCAGGGGTGACGTTCCAGACAACGTGGTAACCCACGTAAATGGCCAGCACGAAAATAATAAGGTTGCTGATGGTTGGGCTGATAAGTTCCATGTTCTTCCCTGTTCGCTTAGTTCTTGCGCTTTAATTCGCCGCCCATGCACATCAGGGTGGCCGCGACAATGTCGTCTTCCATGTTCACGGTGAAGTTGCCGTCTTTGTCGAACACCAATTTAAGGAAATCAATGATGTTTCGAGCGTACAGACTGGAGGCATCTGCCGCGACGTGGGTCGCCAGATTGGGGTAGCCCACCACCTTCACACCGTTCGGTGTGGTGATCACCTGATTCAGAACCGACAACGGGCAATTGCCACCCTGTTCAACCGCGAGGTCGACAATGACGGAACCCGGCTTCATTTCCAGCACAGTGTGTTCATGCAACAGCGTAGGTGCCTTGCGACCGGGAATAAGCGCGGTTGTAATGACAATGTCTGCCTGCTTGGCACGTTCATGAACGGCCGCGGCCTGACGCTTCATCCAGGATTCAGGCATGGGTCGGGCATAACCCCCCACACCCTTGGCGATTTCGCGCTCTTCATCGGTTTCAAAAGGCACATCAACAAACTTTGCACCCAGCGATTCGACTTGTTCCTTGGTGGCAGGTCGCACATCCGAGGCTTCAATGACAGCACCCAGACGCTTTGCAGTTGCAATGGCCTGCAAACCGGCAACGCCCACACCCAAAATAAGTACGCGGGCGGCTTTCACCGTGCCTGCGGCAGTCATCAGCATGGGCATGAAGCGCTGGTATTCGTTGGCACCCACCAGCACGGCCTTGTAGCCGGCGATGTTGGCTTGCGAAGACAGCACATCCATGCTTTGGGCACGCGATGTACGGGGAGCGGCTTCCAGCGCAAATGCCGTGAGACCGGCACCTGCCAGCGCAGACAAACCTTCTGCATCAAACGGATTGAGCATGCCCACCAGCACTTGACCGCTGCGGTACATCCCCAATTCGGAGGCTTGCGGTGAACGCACCTTCAAGACAATATCTGTGGTTGAAATGACTTCAGCGGCAGTGCCCACAATTTTGGCGCCCACGGCTTCGTAGGCTGCGTCCATAATGGAACTTGCAACACCGGCTCCAGATTGCACCAGCACTTCATGTTTTTGGGCAATCAGCTTTTTAACGGTTTCAGGCGTTGCCGCCACCCGTGTTTCTCCGGCTCTCGTTTCGGCCGGCAGTCCAATTTTCATCGGAAAATCCTCCTGGGACATAATAAAAAGGCGAAAAAACGCCCTCTTTTGATAGCCGAAGACTATACCACGGCAAAAAACGAATTTTTGCCTGCATTCCATTGGTTTGCACAGATTGCCCGGGTCACTCAGAAGCCAGACAAATTAACGCAACACATGGAATATTAAGCAAGAATCAGCCCAGTCCGTTAAAATGGCGGTTTACCTTATTGCGAGTGCGTCCATGTCCGGCTTGTGGAAACCCAGCGTCACTGTTGCAGCCATCGTTGAACACGAGGGCAAGTTTCTGTTGGTTGAGGAACACACAACAGACGGCATTAAATTCAATCAGCCGGCCGGGCATCTGGATGCGGGTGAAAGCCCCATCAGCGGGGCAATTCGGGAAGCGCGTGAAGAATCCGCCTGGGAATTGGAGCCGGTGGGGTTGCTGGGCGTCTACATGAGCCGCTACACCTCTTCGCGCACTGGTGAAGACGTTACTTACCTGCGGTTCGCATTTGCTTGCCGCGCCTTGAAGCACCATGCGCAACAAGCGTTGGACGAAGGCATCATCCGCGCGCTTTGGCTGACATACGATGAAGCAAAGGCGTGCGAAGAACACCACCGCAGCCCTTTGGTCATGCGTTGCATTGAAGACTACATGGCATGGAAACGCCGTGAGCGCCCTTTGACCCCGCTTGACCAGGTTTACACGCACCCCAGCGTGCTTTATGGCCCCATGCCGGCGGCCACCCCAAAAGGTATTTGATTCCCCTCATGAACAGCGGTGCAAAAAAACGGGTGGTGATCGGCTTGTCCGGCGGCGTGGATTCCTCTGTGGCCGCGTGGCTGCTAAAAGAGCAAGGGTTTGAAGTGGTGGGGCTTTTCATGAAAAACTGGGAAGACGACGACGACAGCGAATACTGCTCCACCCGCCAAGACTGGCTGGACGCCGTGAGCGTGGCAGACGTACTGGGCATCGACATTGAAGCGGTGAATTTTTCCTCTGAATACAAAGACCGCGTGTTCTCCATTTTCCTGTCGGAGTACAGTGCCGGCCGCACGCCAAACCCGGACATTCTGTGCAACAGCGAAATCAAGTTCAAGGCCTTCCTGGACCACGCCATGAAACTGGGCGCCGACCACATTGCCACCGGCCACTATGCCGGGGTGCGAGAACACGGCGGCAGCTTCGAATTGCTGAAAGCCAAAGACAGCAGCAAAGACCAATCGTATTTTCTGCACCGGTTGAATCAGGCGCAATTGTCCAAAACCCTGTTTCCGCTCAACGACATTGAAAAAACCGAGGTGCGTAAAATCGCGGAAAAGCTGGGCCTTTCAAACGCCCAGAAAAAAGACTCCACAGGCATCTGCTTTATTGGTGAACGCCCTTTCCGCGAATTCCTGAACCGCTACTTGCCCACGAAACCAGGGCCGATCTGCAACGACATGAACCAAGTGATTGGCGAACACGTCGGCCTGAGCTTCTACACGCTGGGGCAACGCAAGGGCATCGGTGTGGGCGGGCAAAAGCAAAGCACCGGTGAACCCTGGTATGTGGCAAAAAAAGACCTGCTGAACAACACGCTTTTTATTGTGCAGGTGCACGACCACCCTTGGCTGCACCATGCGCAACTGGAAGCTGAACAAGCCCACTTCATTTCAGGGCAAGCGCCCCGCTTTGAAGAAGCCTTGAACATTGCCGCCAAAACGCGCTACCGGCAGTCAGATGCGGCTTGTGTTTTAAAGGTCAGCGACGAGCAACATTTCAACCTGAAGTTTGAGGATGCACAATTTGCTGTCACCCCGGGGCAATCTGCGGTGCTCTACGATGGCGAAGTGTGTCTGGGCGGCGGTATTATTTCGCGTTAAGCGCGGCGCGCCTTAATTCTTGCAATTCCACCCTTAAAAGATTTCAGCCATGCAAGCGTTCTTCCTCTCTGGTACCGACACCGATATTGGCAAAACCGTTGTGGCGGCATGGATTGCGCTGCACTGGCAGGCTGATTACTGGAAACCCGTGCAAAGCGGACTCGATGGAGAAACCGATTCGCAACGGGTGCACCGCCTCTCGGGCTGCCACACCCACCCCGAAACCTACCGTTTGCAAGCGCCTTTGTCGCCGCACCAGTCGGCCGCACGGGAAGGGCTGCGACTGGAACTGGACAACTTCACGCTGCCCTGCACCCGCAACAAACTGGTGGTTGAGGGCGCCGGGGGGCTGATGGTGCCGCTGGCAGAAAAGGTTTTGATCACAGACCTCATCACCCATCTGAACCTGCCGGTTATTCTGGTGGCAAGAAGTGGTCTGGGGACCATCAACCACACCGTGCTTTCTGCCAAGGCGCTAAAACAAAACAACACACCCTGCTTGGGCGTAGTGATGGTAGGCGAACGCAACCCTGAAAATCTGGCTTCCATTGAACGCTATGCGGGTGTGCCCGTGCTAGCCGAACTGCCTTGGCTGGACGAAGTGTCGATGGACACCTTGAAAGCCATTGCCCTGCCCATGAAACTGGCCCATGTGCTGAAACGCATGCCCACGTTCGAGCCGCCTGAACTGCCCGCCCCCGACCCTGCGATGCGCCTGATTGAACGCGACCGCGCGCACTGCTGGCACCCCTTCACACAGGCGCAGACGGCGCATGCGCCCCTGCCGATTGTGCGTGGCGAAGGCTCGTTTTTATTTGATGTGCACGGCAAGCGCTACCTGGATGCGGTTTCAAGTTGGTGGGTGAATTTGCACGGACACGCCAATCCGGTGATTGCGCAGGCTATCAGCCACCAAGCCCACCAGCTTGAACAGGTGATGTTTGCCGGTATCACCCACCCGCCAGCCATTGAACTGGCTGAGCGCTTGGTAAAACATGCACCGGGTAACCTGAGCCATGTTTTTTATTCCGACAATGGCTCCACCGCCATTGAAGTGGCTTTAAAAATGGCCTGCCAATATTGGGTAAACCACGAAGGTCACAAAAACCGGAACCGTTTTCTAGCAATGCGTGGCGGCTACCACGGCGACACCTTCGGCGCAATGTCCACGGGACGTTCCTCACATTTTTATGGCCCCTTCGAAAACTGGTTGTTCAAAACAGATTTCTTGCCAACACCGGAACATTGGAACCAGCAAAGCGACAGCGATGTGGCCGCGGCAGAGGCACAAAGCCTGCATTGCCTGGACCAGCACTTGAACAAACACGCCAGCCAGACCGTGGCTTTCATTATGGAACCCCTAGTGCAAGGTGCCTCTGGCATGCGCATGATGCGCGCCAGCTTTGTGGCGCAACTGGTGCGACGCTTGAAAGCGGCCCACATTCCAGTGATTTTCGATGAAGTGATGACTGGTTTTGGGCGTACCGGGCGTTTCTTCGCTGCCGACCATGTGCTGTTGGCCAACGAAAAAAACATGAAGGACGATGCGCTGGCACCGGACATTCTGTGCGTCTCCAAAGGGCTGACCGGGGGCTTCATGCCGATGGGTGCCACCTTGGCCGCGCCTCATATTTATGAAGCTTTTTTATCTGACGATGTGAACAAGGCCTTGCTGCATGGCCATTCCTACACTGCCAACCCCTTGGGTTGCGCTGCGGCGCTGGCGAACCTGCGCTTGCTGGAACGAGAGCATGTGTGGAATGAAATACGTTCCCAGGTAACAACGCACGGCATGGAACTGGAAAAGCTGGCGGGGCACCCTGCTGTTGAAAAAACCCGGCAGTTCGGCACCATTGCAGCGTTTGACGTGAAGGCTGGAAAGCTCGGCGGGTACGGCTCGCAACTCAGCCAATGGCTGCGGGAATCGCTGATGCAACGTGGCATCCTGATGCGCCCCTTGGGCAACACCCTGTACTTTATTGCGCCCTATTGCACGCATTCGCACGACTTGAGTCTGGCTTACGCTGAGGTGGTGCAGGTGTTGGATACCTTGGTGGCCAGGGGCGGGAGTGAGAATGCGGGGGCGGAATTATTCTAGGTTGGCGGGGGTCGCCTGCCCGGAACTCCTTGCCAGCGGGACGGAAACCCGCTGTTTCCAAACTCCGCTCTGACAAGCTTGACGGAAAACCCAATGGGGTCTTTCCGTCGCCGCGGAAGCGGCGGCGCTTGTTGCGAGGTCGTTTGGGCGAGTTTCCTGACTGTCCCGCGGGCAAGGAGTTCCGGACAGGCGACACGGTGAGATGGGTTAATGGGAAACACTGTGCGTTGTGGTCGTTTTGCCGCGGGTGTGGCATTGGCTAGGCAGGAACTAAAAATGGGTGGTGCCACTAAATAGCGTTTATTCAGAAGCATTGAGGATGAACATCCCCCATTCGCAGCCAAAGCCCCGAGTAACAAAAACGACAGATCCAATTGCTCTTTTAGATAAGGCAGCAAATGAAGCAGAGCAGGACCGCCCAACAAGCTTGAACCACCGCCTTCTTTCTGAACACGTTTCTGATTTAACGTCCGCAGCGCAGTTTGAGCTTTTATCGCGCCAGGGGCAGCCTAGCCAAGTCAGGCAAATAAGAGAAAGCGGTCATAACGTTGTTACCGAACGCGCTGTTAAATTAGAAGGGAAACGGAAACGGCCCTTGAGCGAGGCTAACAAAAATCAGGACTGCATGAAACACAACTGAAGAAGCCGCTGTTTCGGCGAATACTGAAGTGTGGACAACAGAGCCCCCATTTGCGTCAGATAAAATTTAGTTTGCCTACAGCGCTTCATTTGAACCTGATGCCAGTTTAGTGTGCCTACAGCGCTTCATTTGAACCTGATGCCAGTTTAGTGTGCCTACAGCGCTTCATTTGAACCTGACGCCAGTTTAGGCGTGCCTACAGCGCTTCATTTGAACCTGATGCCAGTTTAGTGTGCCTACAGCGCTTCATTTGAACCTGATGCCAGTTTAGTGTGCCTGCGGCGCTTCATTTGAACCTGATGCCAGTTTAGTGTGCCTGCGGCGCTTCATTTGAACCTGACGCGGATGGGGGCATTCAGGACACTCGCCGCTACGACGCCGCGCCCGACGGGGTCGCCACAGGCGACTCAGAAAACCGTGTTTTTTCGGTTTTCTGAAGAAGGGCGAGGCCCAAGAAGCGAATCAGCGAGTGATCCGCCCACATCGCGCAGGTTCAAATGAAGCGCCCCTCACAGGTTCAAGTGAAACGCCCCTCACAGGTTCAAGTGAAACGCCCCTCACAGGTTCAAGTGAAACGCCCCTCACAGGTTCAAATGAAGCGCCCCTCACAGGTTCAAATGAAGCGCCCCTCACAGGTTCAAATGAAGCGCCCCACAGAGATTCGAATGCAGCCCTTACCAACTCACACCCAACATCATGCCACCACCCAAATCAACGCTGGAGGTGGTGTCACCAACAACAACATAAGTTTGAAGTTTGTAGCTGCTGTTGAACTTGTAACTGTGGAATACAGAATATTCCCTGAGCGATGTACTGGTGGCGGTTGTGCGCTGACGCACATCAACGCTGGTGCCTATGCTTTGCTTGCCGTCGAGTTTGTAGACAACACCAGCCGAACCGAACCAGACGTCACGCAAATCAACCCCCACAGGGTCGCCAAAAAAACGACGTCCAACGGTACCAATCAAGGTGACTTGATCAATGGTTTTGTAAATATCCGAAACTAAGGTGTAGTCTGTTTTTCCAGAACCCAGGCCCTTGGACTCTGAGGCTGTGGGCAACTTTACTTTTGCACCCACATCAATGAAAACCTTGTCCGCCGGCAACTCCACTGCGGTGTAAGTGGCGCCAAGTACAACATCGCCCAAACCATCAGCCACGGTTCTGGTTTTGTTTGTTGTAATGTTGGTGACCACACGGCTGTCAGCATTCACGCCGCCTGGGCCGTCAATGCGCAAATACGGAACCGTCACTTTCAAGGTCAAACGGTCTTTTTCCCACTTGCCGGTAAAAGGAACATAAGTGATTTTTGTATCTTCTGCCTGCCCGTATTTTCCGGTGCTGTAATCTACACCAGTTGTCATGGAAAACTTGGACTCTTGGGCAAGGGCCTGTGAACCAATCAATGCCGCGGCCGCCGCAATTAAGACGTTTTTCATATTTATCTCCATTAAATTTTTAATGCGTTTTAGTTACCAAAACTAATTTCTGACGCGTTCCGGTCTTTCAACCTTTTCAGGGCGTTCGACCTTTTCAGGGCGTTCGACTTTCTCCGGACGCTCTGCCTTTTCAGGTCGTTCAACTTTTTCAGGGCGGTCCACCTTGTCTGAACGCTCTGCTTTTTCAGGTCGTTCCTGTTTTTCCACTTTTTCCTGCTTTTCGACCTTTTCGATCTTTTCCGCTTTTCCAGAACGTTCCGCTTTTGCTGCTTTTTCAATGGTTTCAGCAGCTTTAAGCTTGGCTTTTTCAATGTCCTCGGTTTTACGCTGTTCCTGCTTTAGCGCTTCGGCCTGCGCCTCACTCACTTTTTCAGCGATTTCTGCCTGTGTTTTTTCAAATTCGCGGATCGATTTTTCTTGTTCTTTCAGCAACCGTTCCAAGGCCTTTCCAGTTTCCTTGTTCGTGTCTTCCGGAGAGGCTTTCGAGGACTTGCCACCACGTTCCAAGGCCCGCTCAGCGGGAATGGATTCATAACTTTGGGCCACCGCCTGCCCCCGTGCATCCACGGTGCCGCGCACCAAGATCAGGGTTGAATCGTTTCCACGTGTTTGTGCCCCGCCGATTGAACCTGGCAAGCTGACTTCAAGCCCGCCCACATTTACACTGCGCACAGTCCCTTGCGGCGCCCATGCTTGCGCGTGGAATTGCGCACCAGGTTTGAGCGCTGGCTGCGCAGCCGGCTGGGCAACGCGTTCAACAACCAGACGATTGCCGTTCCAGATACCGGTCACGCTGACCAGTTGGCCGGGAGCAAAACCGCTGGCCGACGCCTTGCCGTTGCCCAAGGCAACGCCCTCTATCTGACCCTGAGCATCCACCCGGCCGCTGACGCTGGCGTTTGCACTGTCAGGCAAGCGATCAACCCGGGTTGCGTAAATTTGACCGTCGGCTTTGCTGATGCCACTGACCCCCACCACGGAACCCACCCTGATTGAAGGGTCCAAGGCCTGATTGCCCGCAATGCTGACAGGACGACCCATCACATTCATTACCCCGGCGGCTTTGTTCAACTGTGTCACCGGACCTGCCAAAGGCGTGTCCACGCTGACTTCCGTGGCAACCACTTCACGGCCCACGCCACGCGCCTGAACGGCAACCCACTGACCAACCTTCAAGGCTTGTGTGTTTGAAACTTGACCATTGTTGGTGACTGGCGTGCCAGATTCATAGTGCACTTCAACGCCATTGACACAAATACTGCCAAAACCCGTAATAACACCGTAAAGATAGGTATCTCCCTGCAATTTACTCAGCGGAGCGCCAGTACCGCCCAACCCTGGAGCATCGCTGCGACCGGTACCGCCCAGGCCGGGATCCAACGCCCGCCCTGTGCCGCCAAGCCCGGGGTCTGCCGCACGACCTGTTCCACCCAAGCCTGGAGCGAGTTTTTCACCGGTACCACCCAAGCCAGGCTGCGCAGCAAATTCACGCACCTCACCAGCCACGCCAGACTCACAAACGTTTGCGGCAGCGGCAATGCCTGACCAAGCACCGCTGAGCAATGCCAGACCGCAGACAGACAAAGCCTTGAAACGGCGCTTATTGGTCATGCCGGGCACCTTCCACAGGTTCGCTGTAAAAATAAACGCCTGTGTTCACACGGAACCGCAGGCCCTCAGCGGCTGTGTCTTTGGGCGTATTGATGTTCTGCTGATTAACAGAGCGCAGGAAATCCATGCCATTGCGCCTGACGAAGTCATGCAGCGCCTGCACCTGCGCCTGGGTCAGTCCGTCGTCGAACGCGCAACGCTCAAAAAACGATTCGCCGGGCTCACGGTCTGCCTGCAGGTTGTGCACCGCTGCCGACAAGTGATCGTGGATGTTCATGCCCATGAAACTGCAGGTCTGCTCAAAGTGATGCGAAGGCACAAAAGCCTGCACATTCAGGGCGATACTACCTTCCTCTGTGATGCGGACAATACCGGCATGCAGCCATTCGTCCAGCAAGGGCTTGCCGCGCAGGTCTTTGCTGATGGAAGCCACCAAGCCCTCAAAAGACAAGTCTCCCGGCTGAAAAGCCACCCTGGGCAAAGCCACAGGCGTACCCGCGTCGGTTTGATATCTCGGATTGCCCAACCATTGCGACACCACCTGCGCACCCAAATTGGCTTTTGGCGAAGCGCCTGTGTTTGTGTCTGCCTCCTCGCGAATGCGGCGAACATCTTTGCGGTGAATACCAGTCAGTAAACTGAGACGACTGTCTGTTTGCGGTTTTCCTGCAATTTCAAATTCCGCCTCCGCCACCTGTACATAGCTCTTTTTCAACTCCTCCAACAGCATTGGATAAGTAACGGCGTGGCGCAGCAAAAGCCGCACCAAAGGCTTCAACATGTACCGCAGGGTACCCAAGAGCGTTGTTTGCCCTTGATTAACAGGATTGGGATCAGATGACATGTGTGCATTGTAGCAGAGCGTGGGAAATATTTACACGAATGTTTGACATAAATTTAAAATGGATTTAACATTAAATTGTGGAAAAAATTCCCACAGATAAAAAGGAACGCAATCATGAACACATCAAAAAAACGTCTGACCCAACTGCTGATCACCGCCCTTGTGGCCGGTGCCTCCTTTAATGCCCTCGCCGTAGGCGAAACTTCCGTAGACACCGTCAGCCCCATGGTCAAGTTACGCGGCGATGGCAGCATTGACGACAACGGTGTGCGTCGTTCACGGGGTGTAGACGACCTCAATGCAGGTGTAAAAGTACGCGGCGATGGTAGCATCGACGACAATGGCGTGCGTCGTTCACGGGGTGTAGACGACCTCAATGCAGGTGTAAAAGTACGCGGCGATGGCAGCATTGACGACAACGGTGTGCGTCGTTCACGCGGGTTAGAGCGTGCCACAACTGTCACCCAAATAGACAGAACAGAGACACGGGTACGCTCCGAGCGGGTAGAGAAAGCAGAACGCCCTGAAAAGGTCGAACGAGCAGAAAAAGCTGAGCGTCCAGAAAAGGCTGAACGTCCAGAGAAAGTTGAGCGCCCAGAAAAGGCCGAACGTCCTGAGAAAGCTGAGCGCCCAGAAAAAGCCGAACGTCCTGAGAAAGTTGAGCGCCCAGAAAAAGCTGAACGTCCTGAGAAAGT
>JAJTDO010000005.1:0-36192 GCA_021300475.1 Burkholderiales bacterium
CATTGATGGTGCACTCGATTTGACGGGCTCCACCCATGGAGACGCCAGCGAGTGAGTTCGCAACCGCCATTCCAAGGTCATTGTGGCAGTGCACCGACCAAATTGCCTGATCTGAATTGGGAGTCATGGTGCGCAAATCGCGTATGAACTCACCGTACAACTGGGGAACGCCATAACCCACGGTGTCAGGAATATTGATGGTTTTTGCACCTTCCTTGATCACGGCTTCACATACCCGGGCCAAAAATGGCAGCTCGGATCTGTAGCCGTCTTCAGCAGAAAACTCAACATCATCGGTATAGCGCAAGGCAAGTCGTACAGCCTGCTTGGCCTGCTCGAGCACCTGGTCTGGTGTCATGCGAAGCTTTACTTCCATGTGTAACGGTGAGGTCGCAATGAAGGTATGTATGCGTCTGCGGGCTGCGGGCGCCAGAGCATCACCGGCGCGGGAGATGTCTTTTTCGTTGGCTCTGGCCAGCGAGCACACGGTAGAGTCTTTAATGACAGTGGCAATTGCCTTGATGGACTCAAAATCGCCATTGCTGGCTGCAGCAAATCCGGCTTCAATGACGTCGACTCGCAACTTTTCAAGTTGTCTGGCGATGCGAACTTTTTCATCGCGCGTCATGGACGCACCCGGACTTTGCTCGCCATCTCTTAAGGTGGTGTCAAATATAACTAAGCGTTCACTCATCGGATTCTCCGATTAAATTTTTTCAGGGATTTTTTTGGTGGGGTGTGTACACCCGAGGGTTTTTAGAAGGTGTGCGCAGCCACGCGCAGTCGGCGCAGCGAAAGCGCAAACCAGTGCTGCGCTACAGAGAGGAAGGAAAGGATAAATGTACTTTTCATATCTCGAGTGTAGCAACTGGCATGCGCTTGCGCAATTTGAAACTAATTATTGCCCGGATTGAGGCGAACTATCATTTCCGCTCTCGCTTGATGCCTCTGCCTTCACCACAGAGGTCTGTTTGCCCGTCATCGCGTTGTAGCACCACATCAGATAGCCTGACAGGCCGTACAAAACAAAAACACCGAAAAGAACCTTTGGAGGGTCTTGAGAAACCAAGCCAAAACCCAACGGAATTGCGGCAATTACCAGAAATGGAACGCTGCGCTTGAAATGGAAATCTTTGAAACTGTAAAAAGGCACATTGGAGACCATGGTGAAACCCGCGTAGAGGGTGATGCACCACATGGGCCAGTCGAGATCGGTTCCGGCCAGCTTGACGTCATCCATGACCCAAACGAAGCCTGCAACCATGGCTGCGGCCGCAGGACTGGGGATACCTTGAAACCACCGCTTATCAACAACTCCGATGTTTGTATTGAAACGCGCCAACCTGAGCGCAGCGCCTGCGACGTAAACAAATGCAGCCACCCACCCCAACTTACCCATGCCCTTCAGCGCCCACTCATAGGCGACCAAGGCAGGCGCAGCACCAAAAGAAACCATGTCGGACAAACTGTCGTATTCGGCTCCAAAGGCGCTTTGTGTGTTGGTCATCCGGGCTACTCGCCCGTCGAGACTGTCAAGCACCATGGCAAAGAAAATGGCCACCGCAGCATCAGAGAAGCGGAGGTTCATGGCTTGCACAATGGCATAGAAACCGCAAAAAAGCGCGCCCGTGGTAAACAAGTTGGGGAGCAGGTAAATACCCTTGGTTCTTGCTTTGTGAGCCAGTGGCTCTTTGAGAGCCCAACTGCGACGACTGGGCAAACGGGTTACGCGCTTTCTGCGGGCGGGCCTCATGCCTTGAACTCTGCCAAAACGGTTGAAGACGCACTGACCTTGTCGCCGATGGTTACTTTGGGTATGGCATCAACTGGCAAATACACATCAACCCTAGAACCAAAACGAATGAAACCATAACGTTGACCGCGACTCAGGGATTCACCCTGCCCCACGTAGCAAAGAATTCGACGGGCGATCAGACCAGCAACCTGTACCGCCGTAACGGTGGCACCGTTGGCTGCGTGGATGACGACAGCATTTCGTTCGTTTTCCATACTGGCCTTGTCGAGGTCGGCATTGAGAAACTTGCCAGGGAAATATGTCACGGACTGGATTTTTCCATCCACAGGACTGCGGTTTGAGTGAACGTTGAACACATTCATGAAAACGCTAATTTTCAAGGCATCGCGGTTTGCATAGACGTCTCTGGTTTTCTCAACCACAACGATGCGACCATCTGCCGGCGACAACACCGCATTGGGGTCGGATGGAATGAAACGCGCAGGGTCGCGAAAGAACTGCAGCACAAAAAGAAAAACGATAACCGCCAAAACAGTTGCCCAAACAGGTCCGTATAAACCAATGACAAACGCGGCAATGAAAGTGATTGCAAGAAAAGGCCAACCCTCTTTGGCAATGAACGGATGCGGGTAGTTCATATTCTTCTTTAAGTGAATTTAATAGCCGTATTGTAGACGCAAACACAGACCATCAGAACACCTGAGGGGTATGGAAATAGGTGTGCTTTGTCTAAACGATGGTTAAGTGACATGAAAATAGACCCTTAAAACACAACAGGCACCCTGTTTTACCAAGATGCCTGTTGTTTTTTAACAGCAACGGAGATCAGTTACGGCTTTGATCAACCAGTTTGTTTTTGCTGATCCAAGGCATCATTGAGCGCAATTGAGCACCAACAGTCTCGATCTGGTGTTCGGCCGTCAAGCGGCGACGTGCATTCAAAGTCGGTGCACCTGCGCGATTCTCAAGAATAAAGCTCTTGGCGTACTCACCGGTCTGAATGTCCTTGAGGCACTGACGCATTGCGGCACGGGTCTCATCGGTAATAACCTTTGGACCTGTCACGTATTCGCCATACTCTGCGTTGTTGGAGATTGAGTAGTTCATGTTGGCAATACCGCCCTCATAAATCAAATCCACAATCAATTTCAACTCATGCAAGCATTCGAAATAAGCCATTTCAGGTGCGTAACCCGCCTCAACCAGTGTCTCGTAACCCGCTTTGATCAGTTCCACTGCACCACCGCACAAAACAGCTTGTTCGCCGAACAGATCTGTCTCGGTTTCTTCACGGAAGGTGGTTTCAATGACACCACCGCGGGTACCACCGTTGGCAGTTGCGTAAGACAGCGCAACTTCATGGGCGCGACCTGAACGATCTGCATAAATGGCGATCAGACTGGGCACACCACCACCCTGCGTATAAGTGGAGCGGACCAAGTGACCCGGGCCTTTGGGGGCAATCATGATGACATCGATGTCATCGCGCGGAACAACTTGACCGTAGTGCACGTTAAAGCCGTGGGCAAACGCCAATGCGGCACCCTTTTTCAGTTTGGGCTTCACCACTTCATTGTAGACGGCGGCAATATTCTCGTCAGGCAACAACATCATGACCAGATCCGCGCCTTCAACTGCTGCGTCCATTTCCTTGACTGTCAGACCGGCGTTCTTTGCCTTGTCCCAGCTTGCGCCACCAGCACGAAGACCCACGGTCACGTTTACGCCGGAATCTTTCAGATTTTGCGCGTGAGCATGACCTTGTGAACCATAACCAAGAATGGTTACGTTCATTTTTTTAATGATGGAGAGGTCTGCGTCCTTCTCGTAATAGACTTTCATTGCTTGTCCTTGATTCTGTAAAACAGGTGATTAAAATTAAACTTTTAAAATGCGCTCGCCGCGCCCGATACCAGACCCGCCGGTTCGTACGGTTTCCAAGATGGCCGTACGATCAATGGCATCCAGAAAAGCATCGAGCTTGCCTTTGTTGCCGGTGAGTTCAATGGTGTAACTTTTTTCTGTTACATCAATGATGCGGCCACGGAAAATATCGGCGGTCCGCTTCAGTTCCTCACGCTCTTTGCCCACAGCACGCAGTTTGACCAACATAAGCTCGCGCTCAATGAAAGCGCCATCAGAAAGATCCACCACCTTGACCACCTCTATTAGGCGGTTCAAGTGCTTGGTGATCTGCTCGATGACGTCGTCTGACCCGGAAGTGACGATGGTCATGCGCGACAGGGTTGGATCTTCGGTGGGAGCCACCGTCAATGTTTCAATGTTATAGGCACGGGCTGAAAATAAACCCACAACCCGTGACAGTGCGCCTGGCTCATTTTCCAGGAGCAGGGAAATAATATGTCTCATTGCCGTTTCCTTTGCGCCTTAGAGCTCTTCCGAACCGAGCAACATCTCGGTCAGACCTTTACCGGTTTTCACCATCGGCCACACGTTTTCAGTGCGATCTGTGATGAAATCCATGAACACCAGACGATCCTTTAGCGCGAACGCCTCTTTCAAGGCTGGCTCGACATCTCTGGGATGCTCGATTTTCATGCCGACGTGACCATAGGACTCAACCAGCTTGACGAAATCAGGCAAGGCATCCATGTAGGACTCCGAATAACGGGATCCGTAATCGAGTTGCTGCCATTGACGAACCATACCGAGGTAACGGTTGTTCAGGTTGATGACCTTCGGCGTGAAATGATATTGCCGGCAAGTGGACAACTCCTGAATGTTCATCTGGATGGAGGCTTCACCGGTGATCACCGCAATCGTGGCGTCAGGGTTGGCCATTTGAACGCCCATGGCATAGGGCAAACCCACGCCCATGGTGCCCAGACCGCCTGAATTGATCCAGCGACGGGGCTTGTCAAACTTGTAACACTGAGCTGCCCACATCTGGTGCTGTCCGACATCCGAAGTGACGAAAGCGTCACCGTCGGTGACACGCCACAAAGCTTCGACCACAGACTGGGGCTTGATAACTTCGTCTGAACCCGCGTAGGCCAGACATTTGCGACCGCGCCACTCATTAATTTGATTCCACCAGGAAGACAAGGCGCTCTGGTTCATCCGCTGACCGGATTGCTCGAGCTGGCCCAACAGTTCCTGCAACACTTCCCTGACGTTTCCAACGATGGGAACGTCCACCTTCACCCGCTTGGAAATGGAAGATGGGTCAATGTCGATGTGGATGATTTTGCGGGGCGTTGATGAAAAGTGCTTGGGGTTGCCGATCACACGGTCATCAAAACGCGCACCCACTGCCAATAGAACGTCGCAGTTCTGCATGGACAGGTTTGCTTCGTAGGTACCGTGCATGCCGGGCATGCCAACAAACTTGGAATCTGTGGACTTAAAGCCGCCCAAGCCCATCAGCGTGTTGGTGCAGGGCGCACCGACCCAATCAACCAATTTGTTCAACTCTGGTGCTGCGTCTGCAAGAATGACACCACCACCGGCGTAGATCATGGGCCGCTCTGCCGCCAACAACAATTGCATGGCTTTCTTGATCTGGCCCTGATGACCCTTGATAACCGGGTTATAAGAACGCATTTCCACCGGAGCCGAGTAATCAAACTCGGTTTTTGCGATCGTGATGTCCTTGGGGATATCAACGAGCACAGGACCGGGACGACCGGTTCGAGCGACATAAAACGCCTTCTTCATGGTCGCGGCCAGATCTTTGACATCCTTGACCAAGAAGTTGTGCTTTACACAAGGACGCGTGATGCCAACAGTATCGCACTCCTGGAAAGCATCTTGACCGATGGCGTGCGTGGGCACTTGACCGGAGATGATAACCATGGGGATGGAGTCCATGTAGGCTGTCGCAATGCCTGTAACCGCATTGGTGACGCCGGGACCTGACGTGACAAGACAAACGCCTGTGCGCTGACTTGAACGCGAGTAGGCATCTGCAGCATGTACGGCGGCCTGTTCGTGGCGCACCAGAATATGCTGGAATTTCTCTTGTTTGAAAATTGCGTCATATATGTAGAGGACGGCACCACCTGGGTAGCCAAAGACGTGTTCCACGTCCTCTGCTTCTAAACAACGAACGACGATTTCAGCGCCGGTGAGTTCCATTTCGGAATCCTTTCAAAGTCCACGGGAAATTGATTGGATGCCTTCCAGGTCCGCAAAGCCGTGGGGCTCAGCGCTTGAGAATTGAACTTCCTTTTGGGTAAGAACAGTCGCAGCGCGCTGGCAGACGCGACCCGATCGTGTCGGGCAGGTTGGCTGTGAGCATTTTGCGGACCATCCGCAAAACCTCGAGCGCGTCTTTCGCCATGAAAGCATGGGTTGCAATCGCAGCTACAGACAAATGATAGCCTTCCACTATACCTGACGGGAATTTGAATGGTCAAGCCGAGCTTGATTATTTTTGGTACGATTGGGGTGTCTCATTAAATGACAAGAAGACAAACAGCGCTTGCGCTTCGGGCGTCTCTTTTCATTGCCCTACACTTCAGACCCACCCATGGCCAGCGAACGAGAGTTATCAGACTTTTTAGAAAGCGTAGAGCGTCGTGCCTTCAAGCAGACGCTTTTTGCCGTTAAAAACGAAGACACCGCCCTTGATCTGGTTCAAGAGGCGATGATCAGGCTTGCAGAAAAGTATGGGGACCGCCCCGTAGACGAGCTTGGCCCCCTCTTCACCCGTATTTTGCAAAACGTGACGCTCGATCACCACAGACGAAGCAAAATTCGTTCAATGTGGACCACCCTGTTCTCATCCTTTAGCAAGGAAGATGACGACGAGCATGACATACTGGACACCTTGATGAGCGCCTCTGGCGCACAACAGGAGAGCGTTGAAACCGGGTTGGAGCGCGCCCAAGTGATGGGCGCCATCGAAGAAGAAATAAAAAAATTGCCGGATCGTCAACGCGAAGCCTTCCTGCTGCGTTATTGGGAAGAGATGGACATTTCTGAGACAGCCGCCGTCATGGGCTGCTCCGAAGGTAGTGTAAAAACGCACTGTTCACGCGCAACACATACGTTAGCGTTGGCATTGAAATTGCGAGGTATTCAGCTATGATGGAAAAAGAAGATCGTTTTGGTTGGCAAGTCAGGCAATGGCTCAACCGCAGCGCCATGGAGGTGACTCCATCGGTGCAAAACCGTCTTGAGTTGGCTCGCAAGCAGGCATTGATGCGGCAGCGCAAAGCCTCAAAACGAATAAATACTGTAGAACCAGTGATGACATCAGACCGGAAATCAGGCCTTAAGGGTCCATTTAACGGTTGGTTCTCAGGCATGGGGGCAGCAATGCCCGCTCTGGCTGTCGCCTTTGGCTTGTTCTTCCTGTCTGACGCCCAAATGAACGGCGAAGCAAACCGCCTAGCGGAAATTGATTCTTTGGTGTTGGGTGATGAACTTCCGATTTCTGCTTACTTGGACGAAGGCTTCTCTGCTTATTTGAAGCAGGCAAAAATTCCAGAGGCAGGCTCACCGGAGGCGGACAACCTTGAAATCAACAAAGGTTCGGCCAAAGACGAGAAAATCGACCCCAACAAAATCTGAACCAGCCGAGGTTTTGCCGCTCCAACATACAAGCGCTCGGGTGCCTGTCAGCAGGGTTACAAGGGCGCACCTCTAAACCATTAAGGTTCTATTTTTACAATGAATGCAGTGTTTGTCAGCGCGCAATTGATTTTACTTTCAGCCTTGGTGCTCACCAGCGCTGAAACCTCTCGTGCGCAAGAACTTCGCACTCAGACCGCGCCTCCCATCACTGTGACAGGCAAAGGCGCCTTGAATGTTCAGGGGCCAAGCTTTTCCAGCCTTTCTGCGAATCAAAAAACGGTATTGGCTCCCCTTGAACCCTTCTGGGAAGAAATGGCGGAAGTTCGCCGCAAAAAGTGGATGGAAATTGCCAACCGCTTTCCGTCCATGCCTGAAGAGGAACAAGGCAGGGTTAAGGTGCGCATGCAGGAATGGGCCAGCCTCAGTCCCGCACAACGCAAACTTGTCAGAGAAAACTTCGTAGACTCTCAAAAAGTTTCGAAATCGCAAAAACAAACGCAGTGGGAAGAGTATCAAAAGCTCAGCGACGAGGAAAAACGGACGCTACTTGAAAACCTGCCAAAAAAACAGGTGAAAACACCTGAAAACACAGGTCCCGTAGGCGCTGCGGCAACGACGCGCGCGAACGCCAAAACCTCATCAGTTAAACCAAACGCCACGGAAACCGCCGTTAAGTAATTTCCGCGACAGTTCAAAGAAGCTTTCAAACACAATGACTGCCGAGCCAATCAGTACACCGATTAAATCGACTGAGACCGAAGAAACAGCCGTACCCACCAGACTGCGTCGCTTTGCCTGCATGATGTATGAGGGCATGCTGCTGTTTGGTGTTCTATTTATTTCGGATTACCTGTTTGACGTGCTCACCCAAAGCCGGCATGCCTTGATGTACAGACATGCCAGGCAAGCGTGGCTGTTTCTGGTATTGGGCAGTTATTTTGTCTGGTTTTGGACGCATGGCGGGCAAACGCTAGCGATGAAAACATGGCATGTGCGCTTGGTGGATGTTTCGGGAAAACCAGTCAGCCGATTAAAAGCGGCCATCAGGTATTGTTTGTGCTACCCGGTGGCGCTCAGTGGCGCCGGTTTCTTGTGGTCTTTGTGGGACAAAGACAAACAGTTCTTGCAAGACCGGATCGCTGGAACCCGTTTGATATCGTTTAGGGCCACTTACAAATCGCAGGTTTGAACAACATCACAGAAAACGGGTCGCAGAAACCGATTCACAGCGTCAAGTCAATCGGCGTGGCGTAGGGCACAGAATAAGTCCACATATCTTGCTCAGAAATAATTTTCGCATTGAGCAAGGCCATTCGGACAATGCCTGCATGGGTAACAACAACCGTTACCCCACCTTGAGGCTGGAGCTCAAGATCGTGCTTGAACGCCAGCCAGCGCTCCATCAAATCTGAAACACTTTCCGACCCACCCGGTTTGAAATGCCAGGGGTCTTGCGCCCAAGCATCCAATTGAGTCCGTTCAATGTCAGACCAAGCCAAGTTTTCCCAAGAACCAAAGTTCATTTCCAACAACCGGGTTGAGATAATCGGCGTTGCAGCCGACATTTTGCTGGCCAAGGTCTGCGAAAAATTGGCACATCGCAACAGTGGGCTTGAATACCATTGGGCGGTTCGCCCTTTCAGCAAACCTTGCAAGGCACCGAAGGCCAAACCAATGGAAGCACTGAAGGTGTCTTCGTCTGGCAAACAATCGGTTTGACCGTAGCACAACCCTTCTGCGGCATTAATTTTCGGATGCCTCAACAAAATCAGTTTCATCAGACCGGAATGCCTGCGAAAAATGCACAAATGACCAAGTAGCAGGTCAGCTCGCAAATTTGTTGGGTTGCCCCCAAACAATCGCCCGTGTAACCGCCGATTCTGTGCTTGAAATAAAAGCCACAGACGCCGGCCGCAAAAAACATCAACACCAAGCAGGTCAGTGTCAGAAACCAGAACTCACTGACAGACAACGCCGCCTGTTGCAAACCTGAAAAACTCGAAAAGGAATCTGCACCGTAAAAACACAACAATGCCAAAGCAAAAGAAAACATCCAATGCGAGATTCGCATCTGATTGCCCAGCGGTTTAGTTTTGCTGTGCTCGGCGTCGCCGACATGCTCGAAAAATATGATCAGCAAAGTGGCGCAGAGGCGACTGAAGGTATGTGCGAACAACAACGCAAAAACAATATGGGTCAGCGGAATTTCAGTGAGCACAACGAATTTTGCCAACAACATCCAGGTAAGCCCCATGGAACCATAGGCCCCGACGCGTGAGTCTTTCATGATGGTCAGTATTTTTTCAGGGGTATAGCCACCCCCCATGCCATCGCAGACATCGGCCCATCCGTCCTCATGAAAACCGCCGGTGAGCAACAAGCCCAAAGCCATTGTGATTACGAGACTGACTGACAGGGGCAGCCATGCCAAAAAACAGAACAGCAAGCCAGATTGCAAGATGCCCACCAACAAGCCCACCAAGGGGAAGTAGCGCAGACTTTGTGACAACCACTCCACCTTGAAACCCAGGAAGGAAGGCACAGGAATACGCGTCAGAAATTGCAGGGCCACCAGAAAAAGTAAGGCCTCATGCTTTAAAAACAAGGGGATCACGGTACGTCCGGAAAAAAAGGAAGAGAGCCTTGTGAATTTCCCAAGTCTGCTGCTTCTGTTCGTGTATGAGGGGGAATAAAGAAAAAACGGGTGCCATCAAGAGAAATTTCCCGTACCTCGCAACGGTAGGCTTGCGACAGATTTGAGGCGTGAAGCACCTCACCCACGGGGCCGGCAATACAAACACCGTCGCCGAGCATCAAAAGTACATGGGTTGAACACATCAGCGCCTGATTTGGGTCGTGGGTGATCCAGACCACGCCGGCGCCCTTCTGTGCCAAAAGATTCATGCGATTGAGAACAACGCGCTGGTGGCGAAGATCGAGTGCAGACAAAGGCTCATCCAGCAAATACAACGAAGCTTGCTGGGCCAGACAGGCCGCCAGACCGACGCGACGTTTTTCCCCGCCGGACAGTTGCCGGACGATGCGATTTTCATAACCCGCCAACCCGACATCGGCCAAGGCATCTTCCGCCAGATGAATATCGTTGGACTCATCCCGAAACAAAGACGACGCGTACGGATGCCGCCCTAAAAGCACCCTTTCAACAACGGTTACGGAAAGCGACTCGGTTTCATGTTGAGGCAACCACGCCAGCGTTCTGGCACGGGACTGTGCGCTGATGCGCAACAAGGATTTGCCCGCCAAATCGACCTGCCCTGCATCCGGTGGCAAATAGTTGGACATGACGGCCAACAAAGAACTTTTACCGACGCCGTTTTCGCCCAATACGCTCCAGATTTCGCCAGCGCGAACTTCGAGGTTCAGACCATTGAAAAGCGTATGGGCACCACGAAACAAACAGACATCTTTCAACGCGATTAACACAGGAGAGTTCGAATCGGTGCCAGCCATGTTCAGTGCCCCCTTCTCTGCAAGAGATAAAGAAATACCGGCGCACCGATCAGAGCGGTGACAACACCAACGGGCAATTGCTGGGGCGCCAACAAAAGACGTGCCACCATGTCCGACAATACCAACAAGGAGGCGCCACCGAACACACTGGCCGGGATTAACCAGCGGTGATCATTGCTGACGACCAACCTGACCGCATGGGGAATGATGAGCCCGAGAAAACCAATGAGGCCGGCAGAGGTAACGGCAAAGGCTGTCATCAGGGCGGACAGCAAGTAGACACGCAGACGCAGACGGTGCGCATCCAAACCCAAGGCGTGTGCACTTTCCGACCCCAGACCCAGCACATTGAGTTTGCGCGACATTGGCCAAGCGATAAAAAATGACACGATCAAAATAATCAGAGGGGGAAACCACAGGCCGGACGACAGGTCTCCGAGCAACCAGAGCACCATGCCGCGCAAAACGCCTTCGGGCGCAAGACTCAACAACAGAGAACTCAAGGCGCCAGAAAATGCGGCCACCGCTACGCCCGTGAGCAACCAGCTCACCTGCCCGCCGAGGTCTGTTCCGTAACCTCGCTGAGCAAAAATGAATACCAGCAAAATGACCAGTAAAGCGCCTACAAACGCACCGGCATAAACCGCCAGCATGCTGCTGGTGATCAGCAGACACAAGAGGGCCCCGACACTGGCACCACCGGAAATACCCAGTACGTAAGGATCAGCCAACGGATTACGCAACAACACTTGCATCAAAACGCCAGACAGGGACAGCAAGCCCCCCACCGCCATGGCGGTGAGCGTTCTAGGCAAACGCAGTTCGTACAAAATACTGAGCTCGAACTGCAAAGCCTCGGGGTCGTTGAGCGGAACAGACCACAGCGCACCCGATTCCGAATAAATGACGCTGGCAAAAAAACTGAGCAGCATGAACAAGAAAAGACTCGCTACAAACAGCCAGCGGCTTTTGGTGGAGCGCAGGGGAAGTGTTTTCACTGTTGAGTGGCTCATGGTGCCACCCTGGCTTTGTCCATGGAAGCGCACAACTTTTCCAGACCATCGAGGATTCTAGGGCCGGAACGTACCAAGAGATCGGGCGGCAATTCAATGATCTGCTGATGGGCAACCGCCTTGACTTTTTTCCAGCGCAACCATGGCCCCGCCCAGTTCGCGTTTCCCGCGGTATTTTTAGAAAAAACGATGAGATCGGGGTTGGCCCGGACCACTGCCTCAGTGCTGACAGTGGGCGTCAGCAAAGGCAGGTCAGCAAAAATATTGCGCCCACCGCAGAGTTGTATGCCTTGGGAAATCAGTTGTTGCCGATTGATTGTCATCAGGGGCCGGTCCCATACCTGATAAAAAACTGAGAGTTCTGCTTTGGGCTCTGCACTGATGCCCGACAAAACACTGAGGCGGTTTCGCCAGGATTCTATCTGCGGTTGCGCGGCGACTTCGGTACCAGCCAATTGAGACATCCACTGCATGTTGTCTGCAATGTTGCTTAATGTTTGAGGGTCGCTGTAGATGACACGCAAGCCAAGCGCCTTCATTTGATCCACCTTTGCGTTGGCCGAGCCACGTCCCCAGACAATGACTGCATCTGGCTTCAAGCGCAACAGGCGCTCGAAATCGACGTTGTCGTGTCTACCGACAATGGGCAGTTTTTTTGCAGCTTCGGGAAAATCGCTGAATTCACTGACACCCACAATGCTACTTTCTGCACCCACAAAATAAAGCAGCTCGGTGATGTGAGGCGCCAATGAAACAATGCGCTTGGCAGGTGTGGCAAGGGTGAGGGTTTGACCAGCGTCGTCCATGAAGCTGATTTGCGCTTGAGCGCACACTGAAGAAACCAACAAGGACAGCCCTAAGACCACCTTGCCTAAACCTCGGACCCATTCAACACTCAAACTGACTCTCCCTTGTTGCTCACACCCGCCTCTGCGAATGTGGCCATGTTCGCATGCAAATCGCAAGCCGCCCTGATAAGCGGCAAAGCCAGTGCTGCGCCGGACCCCTCGCCCAACCTCATGTCGAGTTGCATCAGGGGTTTTGCGTGCAAGGCCGCCATGACCGCTTGATGACCGTATTCTGCCGACTGGTGCGCAAAAACACACCAATGACGAACCGCCGGGTTAATTTTAACCGCAAGCAAGGTGGCCACCGTGGCAATAAAACCATCCACCAAAAAAGTAATGCCCGCCTGCGCGCATGCAATTGCCGCACCCGTGATGGCCGCAATTTCAAACCCACCTAGGGCAGCCAGAATGTCCGTTGGATTTTTGCCGGCAACAACAGTTTGGTGATGTGACAGGGCTTGCGCTATCAGCGAGATCTTACGCTGATATGCCGCCAGATTCACGCCGGTACCCCGGCCTACCAGCTGACGTGGATGGCTACCAAGAACCGCGCAGGCCAAAGCTGAGGCCGACGTGGTGTTGCCAATGCCCATCTCGCCGGCAATAAAAAGATCACAACCCTGAGCTTTGGCTGCTTGAACTGCTTCAAACCCAACAGACAATGCTGCAGACAGTTGCGTTTCCGACATAGCGGGGCATTCGGTAAAACAGGAAGTGCCTTGCGCAACCTTTGAACGCCGAACGCCGGCGAGTGCTTCATTCCCGCCCAACACTCCGACATCAACAACCGACAACGCGGCAGCGTGCTGCTTTGCAAGTACACAAATGGCAGCGCCGCCTGCGGAAAAGTTGGCGAGCATTTGAGCCGTGACAGATTGCGGGTAAGCTGAAACACCCAGGGCGGCAACACCATGGTCAGCTGCAAAAATAGAGATATGCGGCGCATGAATGGCTGGAACAGGATTGCCCTGATGCCCGGCCAACTGCACCACCAAAGACTCCAGACGCCCCAAGGAGCCACTGGGCTTGGTGAGTATGGATTGGCGGTGGAGTGCCAGCTGCGCAGCCCCATGGTTTGGAGCTTGAGTTTTGTGAAACAACCAATCAAGGGACTGCAGCATTTTGGATTACACGCTTTAAATTAATTGAGGCAGGGTTAAAAGTTCACACGAACGGTGGCGCGGTAATTACGACCGAATTCGGGGTAAATGCCTCCAAAGTAAATTTGATTGGTGTAAGCCTTGTCAGTGATGTTGTTGGCCGCCAATGCCAACTGTAACGCGCCACAACTGTAGACATAGCGCAAATCGGCCACGCCATAGCCCGGCACTTTGAATTGTTCATTTTGCGGATCACTGCCTGCCGTCTGGTTGGAAACCAGCGTCAGATAACCTTCAAGACGGTGATTGTCATTCATTTGATACGAACCGTTCATGGCAAGCCGGCGCAAGGGCACCAGGGGTACCTGCTTACCCTCAAAGGCACCGGCATCAAACCGTGCTGACATCAGCGTGGCTTTTACATTCAACTTGATGCGTTGCGTTGCCTGAACTTCAGCCAGGTAGTCAAGACCACGTCTAAGCGTTGGGTCTAAGTTAAAGTTCAAAAACAGCATTGGGTCTAAATATATTTCATTCTCACCTTTGGATTCAAACACCCTCAGTGTGTTTTTAATTGACCCCGCTTTGTGCGTAAGTGACACCTCATTGGTGCGTGTTTCCTGCGTTTTTAAAAAAGCCGAACCCAATGCAGACGCACCATCTTCATTTGCATTCGCTATGCGGAAAGCCCGAGCTGTTTTTGCACCCAATGAATAAGCCTCGGTAATTCGATAAACAGCACCCAACTCATGTGCCGTTGCATCTCGGTTGTCGACCCCGGCATCAGACTTCACTTTTTCGACCAATTCGCGCCTGACACCTGCAAGCAATGTAAGTGTGTTGCTAGGTGATATCTGAAACGAACCAAACACAGCACGGTTCAATTGCTGAAGATTGTTTGTACCAAACATACTGACTGCCGCATAGTCCGTGTCACGTTGCTCCAAACCAATACTCGTTTTTACATTCAAGCCAGCAAATGTAGAAGGCAGCCTATAAATACCTGTAAATGAATCTTGACGGGTTTTGTTATCTCCAAAATTGCTAAATGACTCCTTGTCTTTCCTTGAAAAATCGAAAGACATTTCGCCAACCGGCAATATCTGAAAAATATTAAAGCTGTAGGTTTGAGAATCTGTTTTACCTGAGAAAGAAAGCTCACCCTGGCGTGGATTGGCAACAAACTGTTCTCGTGTGAGAGGACCTGGCGCTGTCAGCGTTGAACTGTCTTGCAGGGTTTGCAGGGTAATGCGGGTGGTTTCGCCACGCCATGAAAAACTGGCTGCCCCGTTTTTATTTTTGAACGTATTAAAGTCGCGGTAACCGTCACCATAGTCGTTGGCTACGTTCACAAAAGCAGAAAAAGCACCCAATGTTTTTGTCGCTGACACACGGCCTTCGCGTTGGCCATAACTGCCGATGGTTGCACTGAGGGCGGTTGAATCCTGCGTTTTTACGTCTCGCTTGGTAACAATGCGAACCACACCACCGGTGGCACCTTCGCCGTAGGCCACTGAGTTTGCACCCGCGATCAATTCAATTCGCTCAATCAATTCCAAGGGAATTGAGGACAAACGGGCTGACGACAGGTCAGGCTCAGAAAGCCTGACATCGTCGAGGTACACAACGGTGTTGGAAATCGCCGTCTCACCAAAACCGCCTAAATCAATAATTTTGTTTTTGCTGCCATCCATAGACGTGATGGCATACACCAGACCCAACTTTTCAATGGCCTCGGACAAATCGGTGAAGCCGCTTTTGCGGATGTCATCGCCACGAATGACTGTCATGCCAGGAATAATCGCACTGTTGTCTTTTTCTTTGGCCAGACGCGTGGACACAATGGTGAGGTCGGGAATTTGATTGTCCGCCCAAACCACTGAACTTGCGCTGATGCAGGAAAGTACGCCGAGTTGAACAGCGCGAGGAAAAAAGGATGGTTTTTTTCTGTAAAACTTCAAAGGTTTCTCCAATGCACGCCCGCCGCGTGCAGTTATAAGCTGGAGAAGACAAAGAGGGGAAGATCACCATGACACGGGTGTTTTCAACACCGGTGCATCACACACTAAAACCACTTGGACAGGGACCACCGCCCACTGCCTCCCCGCAGTGCCGAATGCCCATCAACTGCGGAGCCGATGAGGTTTTAGGCCGGTATCCGGGCTTGAAAGACTTGATAGGTCGCCTTCCCATCCTGTTTGGACAGTGGCATTTGACCTACCCACACTTTCTTACCGTTGCGGGGGCAGCACAGGCTTGGCACCTGTTTCCCGTTTAACCCGCCTTTAAAAGGGCGAGCACCTTGAACGAGGCGAAGTATAGCAAAGCTTTTAAAAAACCAAACTTGGAATCAGGACTAACCCCTAACCCGTCGGGGGACAAAACGCCTAATCAACATCCATGACCTCAAGGTGCACTGGAAAGCCCCACAAGCGGTCTACGTAGGCCATGGTTTTTTCGACCTCTTCCGTGTCGAGCGGACGATTGCGCCTGCGCATTTGGGTCAGAACCAAGGAACGGTCTGTCATGCGGGCATAGGAAGTGACCTGAATATCAGGCACGTTGAATTCACGGGAATACTGATCGGCCAACAAACCGCGCACGCGGCGGTAGCCTTGGTCATTGTGGATGGAGTCGATCACCAACTCACGTTGCTCGGCGTGGTCTGCGACGGCGAACAAGCGAAAATCGCGGATGACCTTGGGGGACAGAAACTGGCGGATAAAAGACTCGTCCTTGAAGTTTCGCATGGCAAAATCCAGCACCTTCAACCAATCGCCCGTACCCGCGATGTCCGGGAACCACTCACGGTCTTCCGGCGTTGGGTCTGTGACCATGCGCTTAAGGTCGTTGTAGATGGCAAAACCCAAGGCGTACGGATTCAAGCCGACATACGGACCGTCTTCAGGCAAAGGTTGATAAACCACATTGGTGTGCGAGGTTAAAAATTCCAGCATGAAACCATCAGACACCAAACGCTCGTCGTAAAGCGTGTTGAGCAAGGTGTAATGCCAAAAACTGGCCCAGCCTTCGTTCATGACCTTTGTTTGGCCCTGCGGGTAAAAGTACTGCGACATGCGGCGCACAATTCGTATCAGCTCACGTTCCCAGAGCTTTAATTTCGGTGCTTCCTTTTCTATGAAATACAGCAGGTTTTCAACGGGCTCGCTGGGGTAGTTGTCGCGTTCGCGTTCAATTTTTGCAGCCTCCGGCAATGAGACTGTGGCCATGATGGAATCGTATTGCCTGCGTTTTTCTTCCGCAATGTATTCTGCACGGGTTCTTAACTCTTCCTCTGACTGGTAGCGCCGTTTATAGCGGCTGACACCAAACATTTGTAAGGCATGCGCAGCGTCCAGCACTTGCTCAACGGCTTCGAAGCCATAGCGTTCTTCGCAGTCGGTGACGTAGTTTTTCGCAAACACCAGATAATCGATGATGGCGTCGGCCTGCGTCCATTGTTTGAATAAATAGTTGCCCTTGAAAAAAGAGTTGTGCCCATAACAGGCGTGCGCAATGACCAATGTCTGCATGGTCATTGTATTTTCTTCCATCAAATAGGAAATGCAGGGGTTGGAATTGATGACCACTTCATAGGCTAGATTCTGCATGCCCTTGTCGTACAAGTGTTCGTTGCGCGCAAACGACTTGCCAAAACTCCAGTGCGGATACATAACGGGCATGGCGCCCGAGGAATAAGCATCCAACATTTGTTCGGCAGAAATGACTTCAATCTGATTGGGGTAAAGATCCAGCTTGAATTTGTTCTGTGCAAGCTCCGCAATTTTTGCATCAATTTTTTCAAGAAGGCTGAAAGTCCATTCATTGCCTTCTTTGTCGAGTGGGTCTGTCATTTGGAGCCCCCCCATTTTGCGCTGACTGAACGCTTTTCAAACAATCCGCGGAACACCGGATAAATATCGCGCCGACTGAACAGTTTTCTCATTGAGAAAAACCCGTCAAAGCGGTCTGCCAAAGATTCATAGGCATCCCATAAATCGGAGGACCGATGCAAGCCCATAATGGCCGAAGGCATGGTTTCAACATAAGCGTAATACCGAACACCGGGCATGATGTTTTCTGCCAGCGCAGCGGTGGCGGCACGGGCGTCGCGCTCGGAGGCATCGCCGTCAGAAGCCTGGGCGACATAAATATTCCACTGCGAGGCAGGAAAGCGTTCTTTCATAATGCCTGCCATTAATTCAATGGCGGGTAGTATTTCAGTGCCCCCTGATTTGTTGCCATAAAAAAATGTATGTTCATCTACCTCCTCCGCTTCATCGGTGTGCCGGATAAACACCAAGGACACCGCTTCATATTTTTTGGTGAGGAACAAATACAGCAAGGTGTAGAACCGTTTTGCCAAGTCTTTTTTCTGTTCATCCATGGAGGCGGAAACATCCATCAAACAAAACATGACAGCGCTGGTTGAGGGTTCCGGCGTAATGACGCGGTGCCGGAAGCGCAGATCGATTTCATCGAGAAACGGGACATAGGGAACAGCCGAAGCCAGCCCCGGGCTTTTCAATGCAGTGGCTTCTTTTTCTGCCAGCGCAGCAATTGAAGATGCTTGTTCAGTATCTTCTTCATCGCCGTCTTTTTTGTCTTCGTCTTTTTCTTCCTGCTTGAGATTAAACAGTCCGCCCAAGGCCATGCGTCTGGCCACGGAGGCCTTCATGGTGCGCAGCACAGACAATGCGGTGGGAGAACCAGAATGGGTGTAGCCAGCGTGGTGACTTTTGAACAACTTCACGGTGGTGAGTTCTTTTTTTAACAACTCAGGCAATTCGAGATCGTCAAAATACAAACCCAAAAACTCTTCGCGAGACAATACAAAGGTAAATGCATCTTCGGCAGAACCTTTGCCGGGCTGACGCCCTGCCCCACCCTTGCCGCCACTTTGCTCGGGTCGGGGAATGCGATCACCGGGAACAAAGTCGCGATTTCCGGGAATGACACGCTCTCTGTCTCCACCCTCTCCGTAAATAAAGGTGGGCTCGGCGATTTCCTTGGCGGGCACGCGAACGCGCACCTTGCCATCGGCACTCACATCCGAAATGGACGAGCCCGCAGCCACATCCGACACCGCCCGCTTCAACTGCGATTTATAGCGTCGGATGAACCGCTCACGGTTGGGCAGACTGCGGTATTTACCGTTGAGCCTTCGATCAATCAATGTTGAACTCATACCCCTCCCAAGCCTTTACGCCGTTGGAGAAAAAGCAACAATCAAGACGCTTTCTTGACCCGCATGTGCCATTCGACCAACAGCCGAACCTGCTTCTCCGTGTAGCCCTTGATAACCATGCGATCTACGAAGTTCTTGTGTTTGTCAGCATTTTCTTTTGAGGCTTTTGCATCAAATGAAATGACGGGCAACAAGTCTTCGGTTTTGGAGAACATGGAGCGTTCAATGACTTCACGCAGTTTTTCATAACTGGTCCATGAGGGCACCTTGCCGCCATTGGCTGCCTGAGCCCGAAGTACAAAATTAACCACTTCATTGCGGAAGTCTTTTGGGTTGGCGATGCCAGCGGGTTTTTCGATGCGATTGAGTTCTTCATTGAGCGAATCGCGGTCAAAAATCTGACCGGTGTCCGGATCTCTGAACTCCTCGTTTTGTATCCATTTGTCTGCAAACTGAATATAGCGTTCAAACAGGTTCTGTCCGTACTCGCTGTAACTTTCCAAATAAGCGGTCTGAATTTCCTTGGCCACAAATTCTGCATATTTTGGGGTCAGGTAGCCTTTGACATAATCAAGCAATTTTCTTTGCTGATCATCGGGAAGGTTGTCTTTAACGATTTGCTGTTCCAGCACATATAACAAATGAACCGGATTTGCAGCGACTTCCTGATGGTCGAAGTTAAACACCTTGGACAGCACTTTGTAAGCCCAGCGGGTTGAAGAACCCGACATGCCTTCGTCCGGCCCGGCCGTGTCCCTGTATTCCTGTATGGGTTTTGCGTGCGGATCCACATCTTTCAAATTGTCTCCGTCATAAACACGCAACTTGCTGTAAACATTGCTGTTGGCGGGTTCTTTCAGACGGGTCAGAATAGAAAACTGCGCCATCATGTCCAGAGTACCGGGTGCACACGCAGCCAGAGACAAGGAAGAATGCTCCAGCAATTTCCGGTAAATCTTTACTTCCTCTGAAACACGCAAACAGTAAGGCACCTTAACGATGTAAACCCTGTCGAGAAAGGCTTCATTTGTTTTGTTGTTTCTGAATTGCTGCCATTCGGATTCGTTACTGTGTGCCAGAATAATGCCGTCAAAAGGAATGGCGCCAAAGCCTTCCGTACCCTTGAAATTACGCTCTTGGGTGGCCGTCAGCAAAGGGTGCAGCATTTTAATGGGCGCTTTGAACATCTCCACGAATTCCAGCAGACCCTGATTGGCCAGACACAGCCCCCCCGAAAAACTGTAGGCATCCGGGTCGTCTTGTGCGAACTGATTCAGTTTGCGGATATCGACCTTGCCCACCAAAGCAGAGATGTCCTGGTTGTTTTCATCACCAGGTTCTGTTTTGGCAATTGCAGTCTGATTCAAGGTTGAGGGCTGCAATTTAACCACTTTGAACTTGCGAATGTCACCGCCATATTCAATGAGGCGTTTTGTGGCCCAAGGGCTGCTGATACCCGTTAGGTAACGTGGCGAAATGCCATATTTTTCAGACAGCAAGGGCCCGTAGGTTTTAGGGTCAAACAACCCCAACGGCGACTCGTTGATGGGGGAACCCTTGAGCGCATAAATAGGCATCTGCTCCATCAAGTATTTAAGCTTTTCAGCCAAGGAAGACTTGGCGCTGCCCACAGGCCCTAGCAGATACAAGACTTGCTTGCGCTCTTCCAGACCCTGAGCGGCATGGCGGAAATAAGCCACGATGCTTTCAATGACTTCTTCCATGCCGTAGAACTCGGCAAACGAGGGGTAGCGGCGGATCACCCGGTTGGCAAAAATACGGGACAAGCGCGCGTCGTGACGGGTGTCTATTGTTTCAGGTTCGCCAATGGCCAACAATATTCGTTCAGCAGCGCTGGCATAAACGGAGGCATCTTTTTTACAAAGATTGAGGTAGTCTTCGAGCGACATTTCAGTTTGCTGAAATGCGCTGTAGCGGTTTTGAAATGCGGAGAAAAGATCGGTGTCTGTAGAGACTGGACCTCGGCCTGGATTGATGGTTTCTAATGCATCCATACTACCTCCCTATGTTCTTAGTCGCACATATCGAGCCAGAGATTCCAAGATGCATGCATCTTCAAATCAGTGCATGTTTAGTATGCTCCTTTGCAAGAAAAAATTGCGTGCTCATTAAGGGGGATAAATTCAGGTCTGTTTGCTTTATGAGACAAAAATAAAATATTTTGCAGCCACGGTATTTGCCAGACAGAAAAAACCCCTCGGCACTGCTGTGGCGAGGGGTCGGATGAAGCTGTTTGAATATTGCTACTTATGCAGCATCTTTGAAAGAAGACACCGGTTGCGTTACCCAGACTTCATCAGGAATGGCTCCAGCGGTGCGCAGGTAGTCTTTGCTGAAGTCATCTGTGAGGATGGCATCAAAGCGCATGGGTTCGTATTCCCGAATGCCTTGCGCCAAATCGCTGGTCAGCAGGTTTTTCGACACTGCATCTGCGAGTTGCGCTTCCAGATCCTCGCCAACAACCTTGCCGCTGCTGACAGCTTTCAGGAAATTGCTGTAGCCGGGTTCGATGGACAACAGTTTGTCGTAGGCCGCGAGAATTCGACCTGTTGGGTCTTTGTCTGCGGCGCCTACATACACTTTGTCCAAAAGACGCTCGGCAAATGCGTTGCGGGTCATCAGCATCTCAGCGACTTCCGCATTGAGCTTGTCGTTGGGTCCTTTAACTGCATTGCGACCGAAAGGGAACACAACAGAGCGGAGCAAAGTAGCTGCTGCTGCAACGGGGAAGTTGCGGATGAAGTCCTCAAAGGCCTTGTCGATTTCGGCCAGTGAGTCTTCCAAGGCCCAGCGGGCATGTGGCAGATCATCGGCAAGACGGCCGTTTTCTTCAAAGTATTTGACCACAGCACTGGCCATGTACAAGTGAGACAACACATCACCCAAGCGGGCGGACAAACGTTCCTTACGCTTCAAGTCTCCACCCAGAATACCCATGGCGATGTCAGCTGTGAAAGCCAAGGCAGCGGAGCGACGCTCAATGGCGCGCACATACTTGGCCATCGGGCCTTTGATCGGACTAGGAACAATCCACTCTCCCACGGTGCCCATGACAAACGCACGCACCATGCGGCTGAAAATGTGACCCAAATGACCGAAGAACGCCTTGTCGAAGGTTTTCAGTCCCTCTGCCTTGTTCGGATTGCGCGCAGCTTCCATTTCAGTGAAAACAAACGGATGGCAGCGGATTGCACCCTGACCAAACACGATCAAGTTACGGGTCATAATGTTGGCGCCCTCAACCGTAATGGCAACCGGCATGGCCTGATAGGCCTGGCCTGCGTAGTTGCGTGGTCCGAGGATGACCGTACGACCACCGTGAACGTCCATGGCGCGCAGCATGATTTCACGCATCATTTCGGTCATGTGGAACTTCATCATGGCAGTGACAACCGATGGTGCGCACAACTGGACACCCGTGGCAGTCAAAATCCGGGCGGCTTCCAACTTATAGGTCAAACCGCCAATTTTACCGGTTGCCTCTTGCACACCTTCAAACTTGCCGATGGGCAACTTGAACTGGCGACGAATGCGGGCGTAAGCGCCGGTGGCAAGGTACATGCCCCAACCGGAAGCAGCAGACAACGCAGGCAATGAAATACCGCGACCTGCAGACAAACACTCAACCAACATCTTCCAGCCTTGACCGGCCATGGCGGGACCGCCAATGATGTTGTCCAAGGAGATGTAGACATCCTTGCCAAAAATCGGGCCGTTCATGAAAGCAGCGCCGGCGTAATGACGGCGACCAATGCTGGTGCCGGCCGTATTTGCTGGCAACAAGGCACAGGTAATGCCGTAGTCCACTTTCGACTTGTCGCCCAGCAACCCCTGCGGGTCTTTCAGTTTGAATGCCAAGCCCACCACAGTGGCCACAGGTGCCAAGGTGATGTAACGCTTGGAGAAATTAAGCACGATGCCCAGTTCTTCCACGCCGTTTACAACGCGCTTCACAACCACGCCTGTGTCCGGAATGGCTGATGCATCTGAACCAACTTCAGGACCGGTCAAACCAAAGCAAGGAATCTCGCGACCATCAACCAAACGTGGCAGCCAGTAGGCTTTTTGCTCGTCGGTGCCGTAATGGGCGAGCAATTCGCCAGGGCCCAGTGAGTTGGGAACCATCACAGTCACTGATGCCGTCAAAGAGCGGGTTGCGATTTTTGCAACAACACAGGATTGGGCAAAAGGAGAGAACCCCAGACCGCCCATCTCTTTGGGAATCAACATCGCGAAGAATTTTTTCTTCTTCATGAATTCCCAAACTTCTGGTGGCAGATCTTTCAGTTCGTAACTGATCTTCCAGTCATCAAGCAAGGCACACAGCTCTTCAGTCTCACCTTTGAGGTAAGCGTCTTCTTCAGCAGACAGTTCTGTGTACTTGACGTCAGTAAGCTTGGACCAGTCGGGTTTGCCACCGAACATTTCGGCTTCCCACCATGTATCGCCCGCTTCAAGCGCATCGCGCTCTGTTTGGCTCATTGCCGGCAGCGCTTTGCTGAAGGCCTTGAAAATGGGACCGCTTAAAACCAGGCGGCGCAAAGGTGTAACGTTCAACAGCGCAGCCAACGGCAGGTAAACGGCACCAAACACCACGAGACCGGTGTCAGACAAGTCGCCGATGGCGAAGAAGCCCGCGGCCACCAAACCAATGAGTGCAGTGAAACTCAAGAGCGAGGCGCCCTTGTAGATCAAAGCCAATCCGCAGACGACTGCGGCCAGTGATAAAAGTAAAGATGTCATGACAATTCCTTTATGGATCGGAAGTTACTAATGCGTAACATGAACGTTACCGTGTCCGCTGTCAAGACGGCCAAATCCCTTCTTCTAGACTATGCGGATCGATTTAAGACACTTAAAGACAGATGTTTTTTATTGCGATGCAGCATTCCTGAGACCCTTGAAACAGAGCGACTGTTTGCATAAAGCCTGCAAGCCAACAAGCGCATGTTGCAGCACAACATTTATTCATAATCAGCTCGAATTTATTTTTCCAAGAGAAGATTGTTTAGAATCATTTTTCTATTTCCAAACCAATTCAAAGAGTGTTTTAACAACTTTGTTGATAAAGTATGGCGTGCAGGAATGTTCTTAAAAAAACGTTCCAATTTCACTTTTCAAGCCAAAGCCCACCAGAAGGAGACACCATGGCGATAACAGTACAAATCACGTTCAACAAGGAATTAGAAGTAAGCTGCGATGTAAAAACCGCATTTGACCTCTTGGTTGATGTGCCCAGAACTACGGCATTTTTCCCAAAACTGGACAAACTGGTGAATATTGAGGGGTCCATCTATCGCTGGGAGATGGCCAAAATTGGTGCCGCCGGCCTGAGCTTTCAGACTGCCTACACAGTGAAGTACTCCAACGACGGCGCAGCGCGCATCAACTGGGAAGCGGTTGAAGGCAACAAGAACGACAACGCCAAACTGTCTGGCGGTTGGATCATTACGTCCGCAGGCGACAAAAAAACCAAGATTGCATTTACGACGGACGCTGCTCTGGATCTGCCAGTGCCCAGCCTGATGAAAAAAGTGGTGGATCCGGTCATTCGCGTGGAATTTGAGTCACAAACCAACACCTTTCTTTCCCGCATCAAAGAGGAACTCAGCAAAGGCTGATGTTTGTAAAAGCCCCATAAAAAAAGCCCGTCTGACATTCGCAGACGGGCTTTTTTCATGCTCAAGCCAAACAGTACCTTTCAGGAAGGCACTTATTTTTTCTTGAAGATTTCCTTTTCAATTTTCCACTGACCGTCTGCACGTGTCATGACCAAGGTTTTCTGACCGTTTTCCTTGAACAAGTTGGATTGGTATTCCTGACGGAAACTGACTTCTGCTGCGGTGTCTGACTTCGGTGTGATCTTGATGTCCGACAAACTCAGCGTAATGGTGTTGGGATTGGACAAGCGCTTGCGGCGCTGACCTTCCCACTTGGAGCGACCACCCATGCCATTGTCAAATGCGGGCGTGTAGAAACCGATGTAAGCGTCTGCATCTTTACTGGCCCAAGCCTGCGCCCAAGACTGAACAGCCTTGATGATGTCGTCGGTTGGGGAAGCTGGCTCAGCAGCTGGCGCTGGTGCGGGAACATCCGTGGCAACCACGGGTGCTGACTCAACCGGTGTGGCGTCTGCTGCAGGCGCAGCCATGCTGGGAGGTGCTGCAAAAGAGGCCAGCACAGGCTTTTCAAGCGGACCAAAGCTTTTTACGCCGACAGTGGGCACAAGACCCAAGGTTTTGGTTTTTTGAAAATCGACCGCATAGGGTACGAATTCAGCCTTGCCGCTTGAAGTGTCGCGCAGCAGGTAATCGTAACGGGATGTGAAGGGTTCTTTGTAGTCGTTCTTCGAGAAAATATTGAAGAAGGAAAAAGAATCGAAACGGCTCTCCACTGTTTTTTCAGGAGACAGTGGCGGTCCAAGCAGGTTTTTCACTGCCAATGGGGTCATGCCGACCTTCAGTTTCTTGACATCTTTCTCAGTCACGAATTCACGTGGAGGTGTGCCGTCTATGTCTGAATTGAAATATTCAGGCACGTCCCGCACTGAATTGATGCTGCTGCAAGCGCTCAAGCCGAGCATGAAAGAGGCAAGCGCTGTGGCGGCCAAAACGCGCCTAGTAGATGCGAACCTTGCGGTCATGGTTTAGTGTCTCCCGAATCTCAGTGGGTTTTACAGACAGTTTTGGAACTTTTTTGTCTGTCTGGTGTTGTTCTCTACGATTTCACACATTGAAGCGGTGTTTTACCAAAAAAATAGCCGTTTGTCTTGTTTAATATCGAACCTGATAGATAAAGAAGCGTTTTACAATGACAACCATAGTGAAACTTAATTTTTTCACGCCAATAATAGAAAAAAACAATCAAAAACCAATTACAAATTTAATTTTTTAAAAGGAAATTACAATGCACACCGTCATTGTGGGTAGTGGAATAGCAGGCTGGACAGTGGCCAGAGAATTGCGAAAACTACAACCGGATGCGCAAACTCACCCGATCACTCTGGTCTGCGCAGACAGCGGCGATTTTTATTCAAAACCCATGCTTTCCAATGCGTTGGCAAGTCAAAAAACACCCGTCTCTTTGGTGATGACCCCGGCTGCGAAAATTGCTGAACAAGCCAAAGTGACTCTGCAAGCGCACGCGCGCGCCCAGCGCCTGGACAGGTCGGCAAAATTGCTGGTGACGGACCAAGGCGAACTGGCCTATGACCAACTGGTGCTGGCATTGGGTGCCGACCCGATACGACTGCCGATTGCGGGCAGCGGTGCGGCAGACATCCAGTCGGTCAATGACCTCACAGACTACACAGCGTTTAGAAACGTATTGCCTGAAAAAGCCAAAGTGGTGGTGCTTGGCGCAGGCCTGATAGGCTGCGAATTCGCCAATGACTTGAGCACGGCGGGGTGCGAAGTGACGGTGTTTGACATTGCACAGTGGCCCTTGGGCAGGCTGCTGCCGCAAACTGCCGGTGAGTATGTAAAAGCCGGACTGCAAAACGCAGGTGTCAAATTTGAGATGGGTGTCAGCATCACCGAGGTAGCAAAAGCAGACGCCGGCGGTTACAGCGTCACTGACAGCACCGGTGCAACACACAGCGCAGACCTGGTATTAAGTGCCATTGGTCTGAAAGCACGCACCAGTTTGGCAGCGCAGGCGGGGCTGACCGTGGACCGCGGCATCGTCGTGGATCAAAAAGGGAGAACCAGCGACCCTGCCATTTTTGCCTTGGGCGATTGCGCCCAATACGGTGAGCAAGGCTTGCTGTTGCCTTATATTCAGCCGGTCATGAATGCGGGGCGCGCCATCGCGGCAAATATCAACGGTGCTGACACCCCGATTCGCTTTCCTGCCATGCCTGTAACGGTAAAAACGCCAGCCTGCCCCACCGTGATTGCACCACCAGCCGCTGGTGCCCTTGGCAACTGGGACTGCCAGCCCGTGGAAGCGGGTTTGCGTGCACTGTTCAAAAATGCAGACGGCCAGTTGCTGGGCATGGCTTTGCTGGGCAAGGCCACAGCAGAGCGTCAGGCTTTGACCGGGGAATTGCCGGTCGTTTGGGAATAAGCGAGGCAATAGACAGGCTTAGTACAAGACGTGTGCATTCAATGTCCCGGAATCACTTACAATAGAGGGCTTGGATGCACACCCTTGACGCACACACCTAATGCCATTTGCACATGAACACGCCTATTACCAACATTGCGGCTTATTTATTTGTTTCCATTGAAGATATTGAAACACTCAAGGACCAGTTGCAGCAACGTTGCCAAGCGCTTGCGCTCAAGGGCACCATACTGATTGCCAGTGAAGGCATCAATCTATTTTTAGCGGGCCTGCAGGCTGACATTGAAGCGTTTTTGCTCCACTTGAAAGCCGATTCCCGCTTTGCACGGTTGGAGGTGAAGTTTTCTTATTCCGAACAGCAGCCCTTTAAAAAAATGCTGGTGAAAAAGAAAAAAGAGATCATCACCATGAAGCGCCCCATCATCCGCCCGGAAGAAGGTCGCGCTCCCGGTGTGGAGGCAAAAACACTGTCGAAGTGGCTCAGCCAAGGCCAAGACGATGAAAAGCGTCCTGTGGTGCTCATCGACACCCGAAATGCATTTGAAACGGATTTCGGCAGCTTTGAAAATGCCATTGACTACCGCATCGATAAATTCAGTGACTTTCCTGAAATCATCGAGAGCAAAGCCGATGAGTTTCGAGGCAAAACCGTGGTGACATTTTGCACAGGCGGCATACGATGCGAAAAAGCGGCCATTTTGATGCAACGCGCAGGTTTTGAGCGTGTGTACCAATTGGATGGCGGCATTTTGAAATATTTTGAAGAGGCTGGTGACAGCCACTACCAAGGCAGTTGCTTTGTTTTCGATGAACGCGAAGCACTGAACCCAGATTTGCGGGCAACCGCACAGCACGAACTCGCAACACGCCCCGAAAAGGCATAAGGATCCAAAAACATACCATGGCTCAATACGTATACAGCATGAACAGGGTGAGCAAGACCGTTCCCCCTAAAAGACAAATTCTCAAAGACATTTCTTTAAGCTTCTTTCCTGGCGCAAAAATCGGCGTGCTCGGCTTGAACGGTTCCGGTAAATCCACCTTGCTGAAAATCATGGCCGGTGTGGACAAGGACATCGAAGGCGAAGCCATTCCCATGCCGGGCATCAAGGTCGGCTACCTGCCCCAGGAACCGGAACTCAATGCGGAAGACACCGTTCGCCAAGCGGTGGAAGAAGGCATGGGCGAAGTCGTAAAAGCCAAGGAAAAACTGGAAGCCATTTACGCCGCCTACGCCGAACCCGATGCAGACTTCGACAAGCTGGCCGAAGAACAGGCGAAATACGAAGCCATCATCGCCACCAGTGGCAGCGACCTGGAGCATCAACTGGAAATTGCGGCTGATGCGCTTCGCTTGCCTGCGTGGGACGCCATCATTAAAAACCTGTCGGGCGGCGAAAAGCGCCGTGTGGCCTTGTGCCGCTTGTTGCTATCCAAGCCAGACATGCTGCTGCTCGACGAACCCACCAACCACCTTGACGCAGAGTCTGTGGATTGGCTGGAACAGTTTCTGGCGAAATTTCCAGGCACCGTGGTGGGCGTCACCCACGACCGCTACTTCCTGGACAACGCTGCCGAGTGGATTCTTGAATTGGACCGCGGACACGGCATTCCATGGAAGGGCAACTACAGCTCCTGGCTGGACCAGAAACAAGACCGCCTGAAGCAAGAAGAAGCCACGGAAAGCGCGCGTCAAAAGGCGCTGAAGAAAGAGCTGGAATGGGTCAGACAAAACCCCAAAGGCAGACAAGCGAAATCCAAGGCACGTATTGCGCGCTTTGAAGAACTTTCAAGCCACGAATACCAAAAACGCAACGAAACCCAGGAAATTTTCATTCCAGTGGCAGAGCGTTTGGGCAATGAGGTCATTGAGTTCAACAACGTCAGCAAAGCCTACGGCGACCGCTTGCTCATCGACAACTTCAGCTTCAAGGTGCCGCCTGGCGCCATTGTTGGCATTATCGGCCCCAACGGCGCCGGTAAATCCACCCTGTTCCGCATGATTGCCGGCAAGGAGCAGCCAGACACCGGTGAAGTGAAAATCGGTCATTCCGTACAAATGGCCTTCGTGGACCAAAGCCGTGAGTCACTGCCCAACGAGAAAACCGTTTGGGAAGCCATTTCCGACGGTGCGGACATTTTGACTGTGGGCCGCTTTGAAGTGTCCTCGCGTGCCTACATTGGTCGCTTCAACTTCAAAGGTGGTGATCAACAAAAAATCGTGGGCAATTTGTCGGGCGGTGAGCGCGGACGCTTGCACCTGGCAAAAACATTGATTACCGGCGGCAACGTGTTGCTGCTGGACGAACCGTCAAACGATCTGGACGTGGAAACCCTGCGTTCACTGGAAGATGCGCTGCTTGAGTTTGCCGGCGCAATTATGGTGATTAGCCACGACCGCTGGTTCCTGGACCGCATTGCGACCCACATTCTGGCGTGTGAGGGCGACTCACAATGGACATTCTTCGACGGCAACTACCAAGAGTATGAAGCCGACAAGCGCAAACGCCTGGGTGAAGAAGGTGCAAAACCCAAGCGCCTGCGCTACAAACCTTTGAAATAATTGAATTAAAATCTGCGCCCAACAACATCAGACGCCAAAGGGGGAAACCCCTTTAGCGTTTGGTTTGTTGGTAGAGCTTTTCCAGTTCAGCGTTGGCTGCGGTTGGTGCAGGTACGGTTTGGGTTTTTGCCTTTACCGCATTTGCTTTCAACCAACTGCGTGCCACCACAATGGCGATCAATAAAATAACAAACGGGCCCATCCACAGCACAGCGTTGCTGTTGGAGAACGATGGTTTGTACAAAATAAACTCACCGTAACGCTCCACCATATAAGACTTGATTTCTGCATCAGACTTGCCTGTGGCAATTTGCTGGTACACCTTCAACTTCAAGTCTTCGGCCAGACCGGCATGCGAATCTGCCAGCGACTGGTTTTGACAGACCAAGCAGCGCAATTCAGACGCCAGCGATTTAAAGCGACTTTCCACTTCCGGAGAGGCGTTGAATTTGTTGATTGGCTCAGGCGTTTCAGATTGGGCTTGTACTTGTGTTTGTGTTTGTGCAACCACTGTGCCGCCTTGCTTCAGTTCTTCAGCCATCAGGAGCCTCCTCCAACCCGACCACCGTTGTTGGCTTGGATCAACAGGGGTTTCACGTGTTTTTCCATAAACTCCATATCAACCGGCCCGACATGGCGATGCCTGATAATACCTTCTGCATCAATAACATAGGTTTCTGGCACACCATAAACACCGTATTCAATGCCCACAGATCCGTCTCGATCAACAGCCACAAACAGATAGGGGTCGCCACCGTGCTCTTTCAACCAGTCGCGGGTCGCTGACATGTCGTCTTTGTAAGCCAAGCCCACAATGGGAATGTAGCCAGACTTGGACAATGACAGCAACCGAGGATGTTCAGTGACACAGGCACCACACCAAGACGCAAACACATTGAGCAACCAGACACGCCCCCTCATTTGCGCAGGCGTGCGCAAAGGACCATCGGGTTTGCTCAGGTCTTGCAGAGCGAATTCCGGCGCGGGTTTGCCCACTCTGGCGGACGGCAATTTACGTGGGTCGCGGGTCAGGCCTTCCGCTAAAAACACCGCGAGAACCGCCAGCACCAGCAGCGGAAGAATAATACGCCAATGCTTCATGCCAAGGCCTCTGATTTTTGCTTCTTGCTGCGGTAGCGACGGTCAAACAAGGTATAGACCCCACCCAATGCCATCATGATGCAACCCAGCCAGATCCAGACAATAAAAGGCTTGAGGTACAAACGCACAGACCAGGCACCCTCCTGCCCCGGCTTGGGACTTTCTATTGGTTCACCGAGAGACACGTAGATGTCCCGGAGCAGAGAGGAATCTACGGCGGCTTCCGTCATCGTCTGACCACCGCTGATATAGCGGCGTTTTTCCGGCTCCATCAATTCTATGGTTCTGCCCTCGCCGGAGGTAAGCTCAAACACGCCGTGTGCCGCCACAAAATTGGGGCCTTTGCGGTCTGATACACCGATAAAAGTGACGCGCCAGGCACCGATGGATTCGGTCTGGTTGGGCACCATCACAACATCTCTCTCGGTTTCAAAGGTCTTCACCAAAGTAACGCCAGCGACAAACACAGCCACACCCACGTGCGCCATCACCATGCCCCAATAGGAATGCCCCAAACGGCCCGCACGGTAAATGACGCTGGTGTTGGGTTGGCTTTTTTCCAGTTGGCGCAATTGGTGCCACGCATGTTCCAGGGTAGCGGCAGCAAGACCTACGGCAGAAGTGATACCCGCCAAAAACCACACGCTGGGCATACCGAATATGGCAATAACAGCCACAGAAACACCAGTGGCCAGCACCAAAGGAATCATCAGTGCGCGACTTGCGGTTGCAAACGTCATTTCTTTCCAGCGACTGACTGGCCCCAGTGCCATCAACCAGACCGCTGGCAGCAACAAAGGCGCAAATACCGCTTCAAAATACGGTGGTCCGACAGACATTTTTCTGTCAGCCAGAATTTCAGTGAACAGCGGATACAGCGTGCCCAGCATGACGGCGGCCAAGGAGGCGCTCATCAGCACATTGTTGGACAACAGCAGCGACTCGCGGGACGACACAGAGAAACCGGTGCCGCCCAAACCCACGTCTTTGGTGCGAATGGCGTAGAGCACAAAACCCGAACCAATAACAATAAGCAGCAACATGAGAATGAAAATACCGCGCTTGGGGTCAGTGGCGAAGGCGTGCACGGAAGTCAAGACACCGGAACGAACCAAAAACGTTCCCAACAAGGACAGCGCAAATGCCACCAGCGCCAAGAGTATGGTCCAGCTTTTCAGTGCATCGCGCTTGTCTGTGACCGCCAGCGAGTGAATCAGCGCTGTACCTGCCAACCATGGCATGAGCGATGCGTTTTCAACCGGGTCCCAGAACCACCAGCCACCCCAACCCAATTCACGGTAGGCCCACCAGCTGCCCAGCAAAATACCGACAGTCAGGAACGACCAAGCCGCATTGGCCCAAGGCCGTGACCAACGTGCCCATGTGGCGTCCAGCCGACCTTCCATGAGAGCGGCCATTGCAAAAGCGAAGCTGACCGCAAAACCCACATAACCCATGTACAACATGGGCGGGTGGATGATCATGACAACGTCTTGCAGCAAGGGGTTGAGATCTCGACCTTCTGCGGCGCCGGGCAAAATACGCTCAAACGGGTTAGACGCCGTAATAAGAAACAGCAAAAAGGCGAAATTGACGCAACTCAACACCGCCAAAACCCGAACACGGAAACTGGGGCTGAGATTCTGGCTGAAACTGGCCACTGCTGCGCCCCAACCGGTGAGCATCAAGACCCACAACAGCAGGGAGCCTTCGTGGGAACCCCAACTCGCAGCGAATCTGAAAAATACCGGCAACAAGGAATTGGAGTTTTCTGCGACGTTTCGCACCGTGAAGTCGTTGGTGACGAACGAGTAAATCAGGCAGAACCAAGACAGCCCCACCAGTGCGAACACCATCCAGGCGGTGGTGGCACTGGCTTGCGCCAACTGTACGGCGCTGTAAGCTGCGTTGCGAACTGCACTCAGACTGTAAATACCCGCCAACAGGCTGATGCCCAAGGCCAACGCCAGGGCCCACTGCCCCCATTCTGCAATCATTTTCCGTTTACTCCAGGAGGCATGTAGTTTTCATCGTGTTTGGCCATGATGGTGTGGGCAACAAACACCCCTTCTTTTAGCTGACCTTCGGCCACAACACCGGTTCCCTCTTTAAAGAGATCTGGGAGGATACCCGAGTAAGTGACTGGAACCGTTTGTTTTTTATCTGAGACAACAAAAGAAATTTTTAACGTGCCGGGTTCTTTTTTTACGCTGCCGGTCTCTATCATGCCGCCCAGCCTGTAGGACTGCCCCACCACACCCTTGCCTGAAAGCAATTCAGAAGGTGTGTAGAAGAACACCATGTTTTCATTGAAGGCTTTGGTGACAGACCAGACCACACCTATGACCACCACCAGAATGGTGAGGATCCAGAACAGGCGCTTTTTCCTTGCTGCGTTCATCTTGCATCCTTGTTGAATTCATCATCACCCTGCGCAGACAACAACAGGCGTTCTTTCAATTTGCGTTCAAACAGGCTCGCCTGAAAGCCGTCCCAGAGCATGACCGCCACGGTCAGCCCGAAACAGACCCAAACCACTTCCCAGTGCGTCATGCCAAGACCCCTTTGACCCATTGCGAATTTTCACAGCGCGACACCAACATCCAGCGCGCCCGTTTCAGCACCAAACCTGCGCATAAAAACCAGATACCGAACACACAGGCCAACAGGGCCTGGCGCATTTCCGGTGCCATGCGGTTGCCGCCACTGCCAAAGGTCATGCCTTGGTGCAGCGTGTTCCAGTAAATAACGGAGAAATAAATCAGAGGGATATTGGCCAAACCCACCACCATGGCCACAGCCATGACGCGGTCCACCTTGGTGTCGTCATCCACCAAACCATTCAAGGCCATCAAACCGAGATAAATGAAGAGCAGCAGCAACTCGGAGGTCAAGCGTGCGTCCCACACCCAATAGGTACCCCAGGTGGGTCTGCCCCACAAAGCGCCGGTGACCAAGGCCACGAAGGTCATCAGCGCACCGGTGGGCAGGAAGGCCCGCATCATGACGGCTGAAACATCTGTTTTATACACCCAGTGCAGCACGGCATAGCCGGTGGCCACTGTGTAGAGAAACATGGACATCCAGGCGGTGGGGACATGCACATAAATGGCCCGATAGACCTCGCCCTGCACCGCATCTGTGGGGGTTTTGAACAAGGCCAGATAGGCGCCAACCGTGAAAATGAAGGCACCCAGACTGAGCAACCAGACAGATGATTTGCCCGCCGCAGAAAAAAACACGGGAGGAGAACTTAGTTTTTTTAAATACTGCAACAAAATCAAACCCTCTTTATTCCAAGGCCCATGCAATCAGTTGCGCAGCCAACCACGGAATGCTTAAAACACAAAGCAAAGCCAAACCCGACAACACCGCCAACGGCCAAAACGGATCTTGACCCAGTTGAACGGCGTTCAAAACCGACGTGCCGAATACCAACACCGGCACAAACAACGGCAGCGCTAGAAGATACACTAACATTGATGATTGTTTTGCCATCAAGGTCATAGACCCGAAAAAAGCAGAAAAGTGCACTAAAACGCCAGAGCCGATTGCCAAAGACAACATTAAATAACCGATTTGCGCCGGTGGCAGCCGGTATTGCAGCGCCAGCAAACCACTGATAAGCGCCAACGCCCCGCCCTGCGTCAGCCACGCCACAGACATTTTACCCAAGGCAAGGTGGCGCAAGGGCAAGCCTGCGGCAGACATCTGCGCCAAGGCACCCTCATTGTAATCTGCCTCAAACACAGTGGAAGCCGACAGCACACAGGCCAGCAAACTGCTGACCCAAAACAGACCCGCTGCAACCCTTAGCAACAAATTGACATCGCTGCCCAAACCAATGGGAAACAAGCACAACACCATGGCATGAAACACCGCAGGCCAGACAGCCGCCTTGGGTGCCGCATTAAAAAGCACCCATTCGCGTTTCAGCACCCATGCCATTGAGGGCTGAAACGCCTCAAACGCAGCTTGAGCGGCTGGCTTTGTCTCAGATGAAGCCGCAGCTAAAGCGGCAGACTGCAGATTTTTCTCCAAGGCACACACCGCACCACCTATGTGCACAATTCCGTGAAGCAGCGCCAACAAAGACGGCGCCAGCAAAGGCAGGCTTTGATGGGTGGCCACCACCGCCGCGCCACCGGCCTGCAAATGTGCCGCCAGAAACCGGGCCAAGAGCGCAATACCTTGTTCATCAAGCGCATTAACGGGTTCGTCCATTAACCACAAACCCACCCGTGAGGCTTTTAAAATGCACAAACCCAAGCGTGAGCGCTGACCTTGAGACAAACGCGAGGTGAGTTCCAACGCCTTGTGCGCCAGCCCCACCTCCGCCAGCAAGGGCTTGATATCAGACAGGCTTAAGTGTTGCCCATGCAAACTGACAGACACCTGCAACTGCTGGGCCACGGTGAGTTCTCGCCGCAAACCAAACGGACTGGCAAACAAGGCCATGCCACCCTGCCGCTTGACTTGCCCTTTGGCAGAAAACTGAATGCCTGCCAGCAAGCGCAGCAATGTGGATTTACCGGCGCCGTTGGGGCCGTGCAATTCAACAAAACGACCACAAGGCACATTAAAGGAAACATCGGCTGCCAGGCACAAACGCCCCCGGCAAAGCTCAATGTGCTCTACCTGCAGGGCGTTGCTTGAATCGATGGCGGTTTCTGACAAGTGCATTCGAAGCTTCAGGGGACAATCGTGTCAATTACCACGGTGATGCCACGCTCGCCGGGCTTGACGCCACCCAAGGTTTTTATCCAGTCACCGGAGGCACGGTTGGCCTGTCCACCAAAAGAAATACGGGCTTCAACGTTAACCTTTTCCTGACCCGACAATTTCATTTGCGGCGACATCGCCGTGCTGTCATCGAGCGTGAATTCGAGTGAGCCCTGCTCTTTTAACTGGGCCGCAGGCACTCGCACCACCGCCAAGGGCATGGGCGGACCACCGACGGCCTTGGCCGTAATGTAAAGAGCTGCATTCGGTGCCAGGGCTTTGGCTTGAAGTTGCTTGAGGAAATCTTCAGACAAGCGCACCTTGCCCGCAATGGCTTCCGCGCCCTTTGCGCCGGCAGAAGGCGCTTGCGCCGGACTGGCGGCAGCCTGCTGAACGGGCGCGTTGGCTGAGTTGGGCGACTGGGGGGCCAGCAACTCTGCTTGCTGACGGTTGTTTTGCACCGAGCGCAGGCGAGTCCAGTATTTTTCAGCCATGGGCTTGTCGTTGGCCTGCTCGGCCGCTGTGGCGGCCAGTGCCAAGGCTTTTTCATGGTCAGGGTCTGATTTCAGCGCCTGAGAAATAAGATCCAGCGGGCGTCCTGCCAATTTTTTGTCTTGGTTCATGGCCACCATGTCGGCCAGATCTGCAAGTATGTCAGGGTGGCCAGGCGCCAAGGCCAAGGCTTTTTCAAGCGCAGATGCGGCACCGGTGAAATCGCGCTGTGAGGCTTTTGCCCGGGAAAGCAAGGCCCAGCCAGGCAAATTGTCAGGTTCTTCGGCAAGACGCAATTCCAAGGCCTTA
>JAJTDO010000005.1:36199-60768 GCA_021300475.1 Burkholderiales bacterium
CAGGTTCTTCGGCAAGACGCAATTCCAAGGCCTTAATGCGGTCTTCCATGGGGACCTCACCACCGGGGTGACGGTCTGAGCCGCTGGGCATGTCGCTTCCAACACTGCGACCTTGCGGAACCGCTGCCACCAGATTGAGCGCTTCAGCGCTCCAGGAGCCCACTGCACCATAAGTAAGCACCGCAGCTGCAACAGTTAAAAAAAGAAAAATTTTTAACGGAACAGCGGGGGTTTTTGAAATAATTTGTAATCCGCTTTCTTGGTTGCGATGAAATACTTGGTCGGCCGACAAAAACCACTGTTGTCGTAGGGTTTCACGCGTGGCTTCATCAATCAGCGGATCTTGTTCAATCTCATCACGCTTCTGAACGAGTAAACTCCACTCCCTGTCATCAAGGCCTTCTGGCTTGTTGGTGAGTTCAGGACGAACACCAGGGGAGACAGCGCCTGAATGGCCTGAAGCGGAAATGTTGGACCAACTACGGTTTAGAATATAAAGACAAACTAAAGACAGCAGGGCTACACCGGATACGAAGAGAGTGATCATGAAGAATTGGCTTTTCTTAAGGCGTCATAACCGCAGTTTAACACTGCGAAAGAATACTTAAGATTACGTTTGTTTCAATAGAGTTCACTTGATTCTTAAATAATTAAAACACGCAGGGATTCACCCTCATCATTAACAAACGAGGTTATGGAAATATGTCCGAAAACAATATCTTCAACTATGAAAACGGACGCTTTTTTAAGTGGACCGCATTTCTCATTACGGCGAGCTTGATTGCCTACATTTTTGATACTCCAAGCATCAAGCCTTACGGCGGTACTTGGCTGGGGTACACACTGGGTACCATCGGCGCGGTTCTGATTCTCTGGCTCATTATGTTCGGCGTCAGAAAACGGGCTTACGGTTCCAACCTTGGAACCGTGCGCGGCTGGCTTTCCGGACACGTCTACCTCGGTTTGTCATTGATTGTTGTTGCAACCCTGCACACAGGTTTCGAGTTTGGCTGGAACGTTCACACACTGGCTTACACACTGATGATGGTGGTGATTGCAAGTGGTGTATGGGGCGTGGTGGTCTACTTTAAAAACCCGACGCTGATGGGTCGCAGCCTGCACGGCCAAACGCTTGAAGATATCGCAAAAAGCATGCGTGACCTCGACAAGCAGTGCCGCAACCTCTTGCCACAGGCTTCGCCTGCAGCAGCGCAACTGGTTGAAGAGTCTTCCAACGTGGAAGTGTTCAGCAGCGGCTTGCAACGGTTCACCGGAAACAACCCAGGCTGCGCCACCAGCCGTGTGGTTGAGCAAATGTCCAAGAGCGCTTCTGCTTCTTCTGCCGGGCCGGATCAAGAAATTTATTTAATGCAGGTAAAGAAGCAGCAGATATTAAAACGTCTGCGCAACTACATTCGCCTGCGTACGTTTGTGGAGCTTTGGCTGCTGTTTCACGTTCCACTTTCTTTTGCATTGCTCGCAACACTGACTGCTCACATTGTTTCAGTCTTTTTCTACTGGTAAAAGATGAAAGCTAAATCACCTCAAGACCATCTGGCTCACGAAATCGAAAACCTCAAGCAACCCTTGATGGGTCGCAGGGCAATTTCCTGGGCATTGTTCCTTCCAGCGCTGCTGGCTTTTTTGATTCTGCCGGTACTGGCTTCACTGTACCCGGATTCAACCCGCAGCTTCCTTGAAACTTTCGGAATGCGTGCTGCGCAACAGGCGCAAATGGAAGCGGACAAAAACGCGGCTCCCCGCCCCACTCCCACCGGATTTGCATTGGACGCAAGCTGGAACCCGGGCGAAGTGGCCGGCGGACACCAGCCATGGGCTAACGATTGCCGTGTTTGCCATTCTGAATCTTTTACCCAGGTGAAAGACTCGGACTGCCTGAGTTGCCACAAGGACATTGGCGACCACGTTGAAAAAGGCAAACTTGACGTCACCGGTTTGGACGGCATTCGCTGCGCTGAATGTCACCGCGACCACAAAGGTCAGATGGCATTGGCCAACCAGAACAAGCATTACTCTGGCACCAATTGCGAGTCTTGCCACATCAACATCAAGGCCAACGCTCCGAAATCTGAAATCCGCGATGTCGGCGACTTTGCCAAGAAGCACCCTGAGTTCCGCGTACAAGTCGCCACAGGCCCGAAAAAGGAAGACCTGCGTCGGGTGCTGTTGTCCGACAAGGAAAAAGCAGTTGAAAAAACCGGCTTGAAATTCCCGCACGATGTGCACTTGGACAAAAAAGGCATCAAGGGTCCTAAAGGCGAAAACGTCATGAAATGTGCGGATTGCCACGTGGGCGACGGCACAGGCGTGAGCTTCAAGGAAACCAACATGAAGGATCACTGCCAGTCGTGTCATGAATTGCGTTTTGAGCCGACCTTGTCGAACCGCCAGGTACCGCACGGAAGTGTGGAAGAGGTTTTGAGTACCCTGAGAGAGTTCTACAGTTATGTCTCCAGCAACCGCGTACCAGACACCATGAAAGTAACGGGTGAAATTCTTCAGATTCGCCCTGGCAGCGAAGAGAAGAAAGCACCTGCTGCGCCTTTGGTAACATCCGGTGACGCAAAAACACGTGCCACGCTGGCGGCCAAGGAAATGTTCGAGAAAACCGCTTGCCTGGTTTGCCACGAGATTTCCAAAGGCCCCGCCGTTGGCGATACAAAAACCACAGGATCCGATTTGCCACAGTACACCGTTGCAAAAGTGACCCCGCAGCACGCATGGATGCCTCAGGCCAAGTTTAATCACAAGGCCCACGACAATCAGGCCTGTACTGATTGCCACAAGGCCAATGAGTCCAAGAAGTCCAGCGATGTGCTGATGCCGTCGATTGAAGGTTGCAAAGATTGTCACGTGGGCAAACAACCCGTAAAGAACAAGATTGCCTCCGATTGCGGTTACTGTCACGGATACCACCTGCCCGCCCACAAGGCGGAAGAGGTGGACGGCAAGGCCAAGGTTACTGCGCTTGCGCCTTCCGTACTGAACACAAAATAAGTTGATAAAGCAATGTTGAAAATGAAGAAAAAAACAATGGATTTGCTTGGAAGTAAGGCTTTCAAAATGACTTCGGGCGCCGCATTGGTGGCGCTTGCGAGCGCTTCAATGGTGAGTTGCGGAGGCGGTGGCGGATCAGGCAGTTCATTGCCACCGGGGGTGGGGTTGGGCGAGAGTGCGGCGCAGGTGACGCCGAGTAGTGGGTGCGCAGTTGGAACAGAAGCAGCGTGCGATAGCTATCGATTGACCCCAACCGACGTTACTTTGATTCTTCAACAAGGTATTGCAGCCGCAGGCAGCACCCAAGGTACGTTTGCCGTGGTGGACCGTGTTGGTAATGTGTTGGCGGTTTATTCGACGGATGGTAAGTACGCGGATATGACGACGATGTCTGGCCCATTTGATATCAGTGCCTCAGACATCAAGATCCGTAGCGGTATTTTTTCTCCACCTCCGGTGAGTGGAACAGCAGGTTTGGAAAATCTGGACGCAGCCCAAGCACTCGACCGCTCTTACTTTGCAATCGCCAAAGCACTTACCGGTGCTTACTTGTCTTCTTCAGGCAACGCATTCAGCACCAGAACCGCTAGCTTCATTGTTCAGGAACACATTCCGCCCGGCGGCGCAGGTAACAATCAACCATCGGGACCTTTGTTCGGCGTTCAATTCAGTCAACTTCCTTGCGGAGATTTGGTACGGGATTTTGTGGACAGTGCGACTTACGGACCCAAACGATCGCCCCTGGGTCTTTCAGCCGATCCAGGTGGATTTCCCTTGTACAAAAATGGGGTGGTAGTTGGCGGTATTGGTTTTATCTCCTCTGGTGGCACATACGGTCTGGACAGAGAGCCGAATGTGAGTAGAGACAACGACCCTGAAGAGATTATCGCCATCTCTGCTGCGCGCGGTTTCACGCCAACTGACAGCATCACAAGTACAAAGATATTTTTGGGTGGTCCGACGGCTCCTTACTCGGACACTACCGGGTCTGTCGTCACTCCATCTTCCACAACGCCGGCTCTTCAATCTGTTCCAGGATATTTCGATGGATTGAGCATCAAAAACGGCACTGCTTATGGGGTCGACGCATCGGGCTACCGTCCGATGAAGGTAGACGGATCAGATTTGGGGGCTAGCGACAACCTACGGACCATCGGCTCTCGCTTGGCCAGTCGTAAGGCGTTTATTCTCACTACAACAAATGCAACGACCAACCGTTATCCCGTTATTGGTAGCTCAAACGCAAGCGGAGCCGCTGACGATGTATCCGACGAGGATGTCGCAAAGATACTGGAAAGTGCGTACGACGTTGCATTCCGTGGCAGGGCACAAATCAGGGCGCCGCAAGGCTCAGCCATTCAGGTCACTATTTCAGTGGTAGATACCACAGGCAAGGTTCTTGGACTGATTAGAACACCAGACGCCCCGATCTTCGGTACTGATGTGTCTCTGCAAAAAGCGAGAACTGCTATGTTTATGTCGAAGAATGTCACAGCCCTGAATAATTCGACCATAAACAGTTACATCTCCAAAAACACAAGCAACATATTCGCGCCAGTTTCGAAATTCGACGGCTCCTATGCATTTTCCGGCAGAGCATTAGGAAACTATGCGCGCCCACTGTTTCCTGACGGTAAAGATGGTACTGCTCCGGGCGGACCCTTTGCACCAAGCGCAAACTGGAGCCCATTCAATACAGGTTTGCAGTTGGATTTAGTTGCGACTCGAGTACTCGCATCAGCAACAACAACAACCCCAAGAGCAAGTAAAACCTGCACAACCGATAACGTGGATTTACCTTCACCCATCCAAAACGGCCTGCAGATATTCCCGGGTGGTTTCCCCATTTACAAGGGTAGTGTGTTGGTCGGCGGCATTGGAATTTCCGGCGACGGCGTAGACCAAGACGACATGATCGCATTTTTGGGTCTGCAAAATTCAGGCGCCAGCGTGGGTCATGCGCCAGCCGACAAGCGGGTGGATCGGTACAACCCCGGCAACGCCAGCCCGTCACAAAACGCTGTTTACGTAAGTTGCCCTTTCCAGGCATTCAATGACGGCAGTGCAAACCCCGTGTGCAATTAACAAGTGATCGAACCAACGATGAAAAATAAAAACACACTGAGGCAGAACGAGACACTCAAAATCAAACCCATCAAGTTGGGGGTTTTAGTTTTGATGGCGCTGACCGGCATGCCCTTCGCCCTCGCGGGCGAAGCGCAGTTTGATGCGCCTTTATTACTTGCACAAGCCAACACGGAATTGCCAGCAGCCAAAGGCAACAACGAACCGGACGTCACCATTATTCAGGTGGGCGCCGCCAAGGCACTCATCAGGGCAGAACCGTCTGAAGGTTCATCCATCGTCTCTGAAGCATTCAAAGGCCAATTGCTGGATGCTTACGAGCAGTCTGGCGAATGGGTTCGTGTGAAGCTGAAAGACACCTTGCTGGGGCGCCAGTTCGGCTGGATCAAAACAGAGACGGATGCGCTGGGTGAACTGAATTTGTTGGTGGTTTCTTCAGGAAAATCATCCACCCGGACCGCCTACAAAGAAACAGGTGCATTGGCTTCGGAAATTGAAGCGGTAAGGCCCAATGGCGTTGTTCCAACCATTAACCTGCCTGCCATTAATCCGGATCAAGTTGCACCACCTGCGCCCAACTTACCACGCGAAACGGTTGCAATTCCAGACCGGTGGCGCCTGATGAGCGCACTTGGTTTCAAGTTTCCATTTTATGACCCCTACAACCAGAATGCGTTGAAGGGCGATTTGCCGGTTTTATCAAGTCTGGGTCCGGATTGGTTTTTCAACATGGGTCTTATTTCTGACACCTTGCTGGAATACCGCAAATTACCCACACCTGTGGCGCCAGTGACCCGCAGCCCCGGGCAAGGTGGTACGTTTGGCAACCCGAATCAGCGAATTTTTGTTGAAAACATCATTGGCTCATTCAGCTTGGTAAAAGGCGACACCACATTCAGACCACCGGATTATGAATTCAAGTTCACACCTGTTTTTAGCCACAACGTAGTTCGTGTGGGCGAAGACAGGGCTTTGCGCGTTGACCCATTACAAGGCAGCAGAAGAAAAGATAACCACTTGGGTATTCAGGAATTGTTTGCCGATGTGCACTTGCGCAACGTATCCGACAGGTTCGATTTTGATTCGCTGCGGGTTGGCATTCAACCCATTACTGCAGATTTCAGAAGCTTTTTATTCAACGACCTGCCTTTCGGTGTTCGCGTATTTGGCAACAGAGACAACAATCAGTACCAGTACAACGTTGGTTTGTTCAGGCGCATAGAAAAAGACACAAACACAGGCCTGAATGACATTCAAAAAGGCTTGCGCGACGATGATGTATTTCTAGCCAATATCTACAGGCAAGACTTTCCTGTGATTGGTTTCACAAGCCAACTGACCTATGCGCACAACAGGAACAACGAGAATAAAGAGTTTTACTACAACAAGAACGGTTTTCTTGAGCGCCCTGCTCCAGTTGGCAACATAAGACCGTTTTCTTACAAAGTTAACTACTTTGGCTACAGTGGCGATGGCCACTTCGACCGCTGGAATTTCTCAACCTCCACGTATTTGGCGACAGGTAAGTCTGACGACCACCCGATTGCGCAGAAACCACAAGACATCAGGGGTTGGTTTCACGCCTCAGAGCTGTCTCGCGACTTCGATTGGGTACGCGTGCGCGGCAGTGCATTGTTTACATCGGGGGACCGAGATCCCAACGATGGCAAATCAACCGGTTTTGATGCGATTTTTGAAAACCCGCAATTCGCAGGTTCAGACACCAGTTTTTTCATCAGACAACCGATTCCTTTGGTCGGTGGCGGTGCATTAATTTTGTCGGGCCGAAACGGCGTGATTCCATCGCTTAGAACCAGCAAGGAAGAAGGACAATCAAACTTCGTGAATCCGGGCCTGACTTTATTCGGTTTGGGCGCAGACTTTGATGTGACGCCGCAAATGCGCTTGATTGCAAACGTCAATCGTCTTTTCTTCAGGGACACGACCGTGTTCAGCATCTTGAGAACTCAAGGGGCTGTTGACAGAGACATTGGTACGGATTTGTCGTTCGCCATGCAATACAGGCCGTTCATGAGTCAAAACGTCATTATCAACGCATCAATTTCCACCTTGTTTGCAGGCAAGGGGATAAAACAACTGACCGACGAAGACCAAAGGGGCCGACTTTCAACGGCTCTGGTCAACGTTATTCTGGCATTCTGAAGAACCATGGCAAATAGCAATATGTTAAGACTTACACGCAAGCATTGGCTGGCCACATGGACAGGTCTGGGGCTGGTTGCAGCCCTGGCCGCCTCCACGGTCTATGGCCCTGCGCAGCAGGCGATCGCCAGCACCGGCCCCAAGATGGTGGATAGGCAATACACCATGGCGCCTCCGGCACCTAAATCCCAAACTGAGGCGCAGGCCGCGGCGAAATCCGACGGTTGCATGACCTGCCACACCACCACCGACAGACACACCATGCACGCCAACCCGGGCGTGGTGATTGGCTGCGTGGATTGCCACGGCGGCAAGGCGGATGTGAAATGGAATGGCGTCTACAGCAGCAAGGATGCAAAGCCCCATGACGTTCATGACCCCGCTTACAAAAAAGTGATGGATGAAGCCCACATATTGCCGCGCGACATGGCGATGTGGGGCAAATCCAAAAGCCCGGAAATTTCTTATGCGCGCCTGAACAAGGAACACCCTGCGTTTATCCGTTTTACCAACCCGGGTGATTTGCGCGTTGCGCGCGAGGCCTGCGGTTCCTGCCACTTGCCCATTATTCAGGCGCAAGAGCGCAGCTTGATGTCCACCTCTGCCATGCTGTGGGGTGGTGCGGCCTACAACAACGGAATCTTGCCGTTCAAGCGTTACATTATTGGCGAGAGCTACACGTTTGACAGCCAGCCAGGTTTGGTTAAAAACCCGGTTGATGTCACCAGTGACCTGATGAAGTTCAAGGGCATATTGCCGCAGTTATACCCGTTGCCTGCTTGGGAAACCATTCCCCCCGGCGATATTTTCCGGGTATTTGAGCGTGGTGGCCGTGTCATTAACTCCAACTTCCCAGAAACCGGTTTGCCCAACATCACCGGCACCATCCAGAAGTTGGACGAACCAGGCCGCCCGGACATCAAGCAGTCCAACCGCGGCCCGGGTACAGGCCAGCGAATTTCCGTGCCTGTCATTAACATCACCAAAACACGTTTGAACGACCCGCACCTCTGGTTCCTGGGCACCAACGAGCAGCCCGGCGACTACCGGTCTTCCGGTTGCACAGGTTGCCACACCATTTACGGCAACGACCGTGACCCGAAACGTTCCGGTTTTTATTCGAAATTCGGACACACAGGCACCACATTCACCACAGACCCGACCATTCCGAAGAACGAGCCTGGCCACCCGATCAAGCATGAATTTACCCGTGCCATTCCTTCTTCACAGTGCATGGTTTGCCACATGCACCAGCCCAATATTTTCGTGAACAGCTTTTATGGCTTCACGATGTGGGATTACGAGTCTGATGCGCCTTTCATGTGGCCTGAGAAGCAAAAATACCCGACAGACGCAGAAATGCGCAAAATTCTGGACCGCAACCCTGAAGAAGCTGCAGTGCGCGGCAAGTGGAGCGACCCTGAGTTCTTGAAAGGTGTTTCCGAGCTCAATCCGAAACTGAAAGACACACAGTTTGCCGACTACCACGGCCACGGCTGGAACTTCCGCGCCATTTACAAGCGCAACCGCAAAGGCACCCTGTTGGACGCCAAGGGCAAGGAAGTGTCAGATGAAGATCCTGAGAAATTCAAGAAAGCGGTACACCTGAGCTCCATTCACCTGGACTTGGGCATGCACTGCGTGGACTGCCACTTTTCGCAAGACATGCACGGCAATGGCCATATTTACGGTGAAGTGGCTGCGGCCATTGAAATTGACTGCGCAGACTGCCATGGCACTGCTACCAAGTACCCTACCCTGTTCACCAGTGGCCCAGCAGCGCAGCCGGGGGGTCGCGATCTTTCCTTGATGAGAACGCAAGACGGACGTAGGCGTTTTGAATGGCGCGACGGCAAGTTGTATCAGCGTGCATCGCTTGACCCAAGTCTGGAATGGGAAATGTCCCTGACCAAAGACACGGTAACGCCCGGCCACGCCACCTACAACGAAAAAGCCGCACGCGCCAAACTGATGGCCGCCGGTGAAGACGGTCGTCAAGGCAAATGGGGCCCAGGCGTTGAAAACCTGGCGCACGACAATGAAAAGATGACCTGTTTTACTTGCCACCTTTCATGGACCACCAGTTGCGCCGGTTGCCATTTGCCAATTCAGGCGAACTGGAAAACCGAACGTCACCACTATGAGGGCGGTGAAACTCGAAACTACGCCACTTACAACCCGCAGGTGGCCCGCGACGACATGTTCCAACTGGGCAAGCACGGTGCTGTTAAAGGCAACCGTATTTCCCCGGTGCGTTCAAGCTCGGCTTTGATTTTGTCTTCCACCAACAGCAACCGCGAGCGCATTTATGTGCAACAGCCTCCGATTGCCTCAAGCGGATTCTCTTCACAGGCCTTTGCACCGCACTACCCGCACACAGAGCGCAAGGAAGAAACCAAGACTTGCTCGGACTGCCACGTTTCCGAGAAAAATGACAACAACGCCATCATGGCCCAGTTGTTGTTGCAAGGTACCAACTTCGTAAACTTTGTGGGTTTCCACGCCTATGTGGGTTCAAGCGACCATGTACAAGCCATTCAAGTGACCGAGTGGGACGAACCCCAAGCAGTCATTGGCAGCTATTTGCACCGCTATGCCTACCCGGACTGGTTCGCAGACCACAAGAAACGCGACATGGAACTGAAAAACCCGGCCTACCCGATGCTGCATGACCACAGCACCAAGGGTGCCGCCAACTGCGTGCAATTGCGCGGCGAGTACCTGTACGTATCTGAGGGTGCCGGTGGTTTCCGTGTGTATGACGTGGCCAACGTCGGCAACAAGGGCGTTTCCCAGCGCATTATTACGGCGCCCTTCTCTGCCAACGGACATGACTCGCATGTGCCCAGCAAGAACGCCACCTGTATGGCCATTCCGACCAACCAGTCAATTGCACCGGGACGCAATCAGGGCGACCTGATGCGCATTACCAACGAAGAGCAGCCTTTCCATCCGATCTACAGCTACGCATTCATCACAGACAGCGTGGAAGGTTTGATTGTGACGAATGTGGACACGTTCTCCGATGGTGAGCCACGCAACAACTTCCTGACCCGCGCAGCGACATGGAACCCGGACGGCGTGCTCAACGGCGCACGTCACATCACCATTGGTGGTCACTATGCCTATGTCACAACCCCCAAGGGTGTTGTGTTCATCGACATTGACGACCCGCTCAAGCCCAAGCTGATTTCCGTGCTGGACTTGCCGGATGCACGTGCCACGGCACTGCAGTTCCGCTACTTGTTCGTCACCGATTCAACCGGCCTGCGCGTGGTGGATGTCAGCCTGCCGAAAGCACCTCGCCTGACTGCTGCGAAAGTCGCCTTGGCCGATGCCCATAAAGTTTACTTGGCCAGAACCATGGCCTACGTAGCTGGTGGCAAAGACGGCTTGGTGATTATTGACATCGAGCGGCCAACCGCCCCCTTCCTCTACATGAAGTTCAATGCCGACGGCAAAATGAACGACACCCGTGATGTGATTGTGGGCAGCACCAACGCTTCTTTGTTTGCGTATGTGGCTGACGGCGTCAATGGCCTGAAAGTGGTGCAACTGACCGCACCCGACACGCAACCGAAGTTTTATGGCTTCTCACCAGATCCGAAACCAGTTCTGATTGCAGTGCGCAAAACATCGTCACCTGCCATTGCACTGTCCAAAGGTCTGGACCGTGACCGTGCTGTGGACGAAACCGGCGGACAAATCGCGGTCTTTGGTCGCATCGGCTCACGTCCGTTCCAACGCAATGAAATGGAAAAGCTGTACATGCGGCCTGACGGCAAAATCTGGACCGTCACCGATGAAATCCGGATGAGCGACTTTGTACCTCGCAAACCCAAAAGCTCAATTGTTCTTCGCAATGCGGGGCAATAAACATGAACAAGGCCAGCCACATGATTCGTGCTTCACTCAAACCTGTAATTCTTGCCTGCACTTTGCTTGCAGCCACCACTTCCTGGGGCAGACCGCCTCTGCCCAATGAGGCACATGCGGTCAGCGTCGGTACCCTCAATTGCACCACCAGCACCTGCCATGGTTCTGTGGTGCCATGGGAGGGTTCCAATGTGCTGCAAAACGAGTACACCACCTGGAGTCGTCTGGATCCGCATGCAAAAGCGTACCAAGTACTGCTCAACGAGCAATCCAAAAAAATCGCACAACGTCTGGGCCTGAAAAACGGCGCCCAAAACGCCAAGGAGTGTCTGGATTGCCATGCACACAACCCTGCTCAGAAGTTTCGCGGTGAACGTTTTGACATCACCGACGGCGTGACCTGCGAGGCCTGTCACGGCCCGGCGGAAAAGTGGATCAAGTCGCACACGGTTGAAGGAATAACGCACGCCGAAAACGTCAAGAACGGCCTGTTCCCATCTGACAACCCAAGAGATCAGGCCAGAATGTGCCTGTCTTGCCACATGGGTTCGGAATCAAAGCCAATGACACACCGCATCATGGGTGCGGGTCATCCGAGAATTTCCATTGAGCTGGACACCTTCAACGGAATTGTTCCTGCGCACTGGAAAATCGATGATGACTACCGCAAGCGCAAAGGCACGCCGGATTCCATCAAGATCTGGGCACTGGGCCAAGGTGTTGCGGTAGAAGAACTGTTGAACCACTTGCTGGATCCGAAACGTGGCCGCGACGGCCTGTTCCCGGAACTGGTGCTGTTTGACTGCCATGCCTGCCACCACCCGATGAGCAAAGACCAGTATTCCGCCCGTTCCGGTGTGGGCCCTGGCCGCATTCGCCTCAACGACAGCAACATGTTGATGATGCGTGCATTGGTCAGCGTTGTGGATGCAGGCAATTCGAAGGGCTTCAATGACCAGATCAGCAAACTGCAAGCAGCGGTTTCCGGTGGTCAGGGCGATGCAATGGCGGAAGCCAAAACATTGCTGGGCATGGTGCGCAGCTACAACGACCAGTTTGAAAAACGCAGCTTCAGCAACGGCGATCTGCAGGGTGTTCTGAAAGCGCTGATCAATGAGGCCTCTGACGGCATGTATTCAGATTATGCGGGCGCGGAACAGGCCTACATGGCCATCACCTCAATTGCCACAGGCATGAGCAAGCGTGGCGCCTTGAACAACAGTTCAGAAGTCAATAAACGATTGGCCGCGCTGCGCAAGCTGTTGGCCAATGATGAAAAGTACCGCGCCAGTGATTTCCAAAAAGAACTGGTGAACCTCCGTAATGCTGCATTTGTACAGGCGAAATAACCATGGGTGATATGACCATTGAAGCCCCCAAGACCACCCCCAAGCACATTTATTCAAATGTGACGGCGGATTACGACATTGTTGTGGTGGGTTCCGGACCAGGCGGTTTGTCTGCAGCAGCTCGCTGCGCACAGATCAAGGCAAAACACGTGTTGCTGGAAGCGGAATCCCACGCTTCGGATACGATCTACAAGTACCAAAAGGGCAAGCATGTGATGGCTGAGCCCAGCATTTTGCCGCTGCGCAGCCACCACAACTTCAAGGCTGGCAAACGTGAAAGCGTTTTGGGCACTTGGGACAAAGAGCTCGAAGAGCTCGGCGTCAATATTGCTTATGGCAAAAAAGTAAACGGCATCAACAAGGACGAAGCCACCGGTGTTTTTAAAATCACCTGTGAAGACGGTTCATCAATGACCAGCCGCTCGGTTATTCTGGGCATCGGCCTGCAGGGCAACATCCGCAAGCTCGGCGTGGAAGGTGAAAGCCTGGAGCGTGTGCAATACACCCTGGCCGACCCTGAAGAATTCAAGGGCGAAACCATTGTGGTGATAGGTGCCGGCGACGCCGGTATTGAAAACGCCTTGGGCTTGGCCGACAGCGGCAACAAAGTGTTTTTGTTTAACCGCAGCGACGAATTCCCCGGGGTTAAAGACGGCAATATTGCCTTGATTACCGACGCCGATAAAAACGGCTCCGTAAAAATCCACTACCGCACCAGCGCCTTGAAAGTGGTTGAAACCGGTGCTGAGCCTCCATTGATGCTGCATTACAACGGCCCTGACGGCGAAGGGCAGATTCCTTGCCACCGCATGATCTGCCGTTTGGGTGCGATCCCACCGAGAAAACTGGTTGAGAGTTTCGGCATTGTGTTTCCAAGCCCCTCGCCTGTCGCCATTCCGGTGCTCAGCGAATCGTATGAATCCAACGTCAAGGGACTCTACATTGTGGGCGCGCTCGGTGGTTACCCGCTGATCAAGCAGGCAATGAACCAAGGCCACGATGTGGTGGACACCCTGATGGGGCTGCCCGTGGTGCCCGTGGACGAAGTGCTGCTGAAAGAGAAAATCAAGCACTACAAGCCCAACGGTTCCGTGGGCGAGGTGTTGGACATCATCGGCAAAAACGTGCCTCTGTTCGGTACCATGAGCAAACTGCAATTGCGTGAATTCCTGCTCGATTCCACCATTCTGACGCCAAAGACAGGCGACGTTATTTTCAAGAAAAACGACTACACCAACACCTTCTTCTCAATTGTTGAGGGTGTTGCGGAAGTGGATGTTGAGGGCAAGGACGGCAAGACCATCGTGGTCAAGCTGACCCAAGGCCAGTACTTTGGCGAGATGGGCCTGATTTCCGGACGCCGCCGCAGCGCCACCATACGCGCAGGTCAGGGTTGCGTCTTGCTGGAAACACCACGCAAGGCCATGCTCAAACTGATGGCCTCCGTAGAAGACGTGAACAAGAAGATTGACGAGTCTTTCATTCGCCGTGCCATCAGCACACACCTGGCACCGCAACTGAGCTACGACGCCATTACAGAATTGATGGCTGGTGGACTGGAAGCCAAAAAATACAATGCACGCCAGGTTATTTTCAAACAAGGCGATACCGCTGACGGTCTCTACCTGATTCGCCGGGGCTCGGCGACAGTGTCCAACATTATTGGCGGCAAGGAAGTGGTGCTGTCTTATGTCACCGCGGGCAACTACGTGGGTGAAATGGCATTGCTCAGTGATGCGCCCCGCTCTGCCACCGTCACAGCCACCGTTTTGACCGAAGTGTTGGTGCTGAACGCGGAAACCTTTAAAACGGTGCTGGCCAAGAACCCGCAATGGCGCGCCGCCATTGAGGCTCAGGTCATGAAACGCGTCAAGACCAACGTGGTTCGGGAAGACAGTGGTTCAGGCGATACCGACCTGATCAACTTCCTGATGAAGCAAGGTTTGGGCGAGGCCACCGACGTTTTGATCATTGACGAATCGCTTTGCGTACAGTGCAACAATTGTGAAACTGCCTGCGCTGAAACGCACCAAGGCACTTCACGCTTGAACCGTGCCGCAGGCTTCACCTATCAGAACATCCACATTCCTACGAGCTGCCGTCACTGCGAACATCCGCATTGCATGAAAGACTGCCCGCCAGATGCGATTCGCCGTTCCGAACACGGTGAAGTGGTGATCAGCGATTCCTGCATTGGCTGCGGCAACTGCGAACGCAACTGCCCGTACGGGGTTATTCAACTTCAGGTTCAAAAGCCACCGAAGCCGGGTGGCCTGTTGTCATGGCTGTTGTTTGGTCTGGGCGCAGCGCCTGGCAAACGAGCACCAGATTATGACCCTGAGGCCACGAAAAAAGCCGTAAAATGTGATTTGTGTCGTGGTATGGACGGTGGTCCGAACTGCGTGAAGGCGTGCCCAACCGGTGCGGCCGTCCGCGTTTCACCTGAAAAGATCATCGCTGCGACCTGACAGGTATACCAACAGAGGGAAACCGCGATGCAAATTGAATTTGAAGCCTTACGCACCTTGCTTGTCATGGGGGTGTTGCTTGTTGCCGGCTACAAGCTGTTTGTTTCGCTGCGCGACTGGGTGACCAGCACGCAGGAGCACATACGGCGTGTAGAAGAGCAAATTGCAAAGGCGAACACAGAGCTGGTTGCCCTCAACAACAAACTGTCCACCTACGAAAGTCTGGTGAAAAAGCTGACCATTTGGGAAACCGTCCTGCCGCCTCAAGTCAAAGAGGCAATGCAGACGGTTAAACCCATGGATCTGGCAAAAACCGGGCTCGGTGTCATGGCTGGCATTGTCGGGGTTGCTGCAGAAGTGGGCCGTCAGGCCATGAGTAACAACAACACAGGCTCATCAAGCAACAGGGGTTCCAGCGACACATCGAACGGTGATTCCAAGGGCAACATGAACCTCTGAAAAGAGATTGCCAGCGGCTTGGGATACTTTCCAGGAGTCAAACAAGCGTCTGGCAGTGTCTTAGAAGTGGAACACCATGTCTGCGGCCAGCAAATCCACTTTGCGCGAAGGCATGGCCGGGCTGACCAGTTGTTCGCGAATGGCATTGTATTCGCGGGGTTTTAAATGACTGATCCAGACCTCGCACAGGGGGTCCAGCTTTTCCAGCTCACTGAACAGCAGACTGGGACAAAGATGTTTGGACAAATCTGCAATCCACTCTTCCTTATCGGGAAACGCCGCCTCTATGAACAGGCGCGAAACATTGCCCATCTGATTGAGAATTTCATAAAAACGGTCGGTTCTGTGGGTATCGCCAGAAAACGCCCAGCGTTGTCCGCCTGAATCCGCCACAAAACCAAACGCATGCACTGTGTGCTCCACTTCAACGGGTAACACGGTTCTGTCGCCAACGGTGACAGACTGCTCAGTATGAATTTCCTGATAGCGCATCACACCTTTGTCGGGGGCGGGAATGCGGGTGAAATCCGGCCAGATGAAGTTGTTGAAAATATGATTTTTGAAGGCTTGTATGGAGGCAGAGGACGCATAAACTGTCAAAGGGCGCGGTCGGAACACACCAACGGTATCCACCAAAAACGGCAACGCGCAAATATGATCAAGGTGAGTGTGGGTGATGAACACATGCTCGATTTTTTCGAGTTCGGCCATGGTCAGGTTACAAACCCCAGTGCCTGCATCAATCAAAATATCATCGTCAAGCAAAAACGATGTGGTGCCTTCACCGGGAATACCTATGCTGCCACCGCAACCCAACACCCGAATTTTCATTATTTTGCCTGTTGATTTTATTTTGGGATAAGCATAAACAATTTGTGGGCTTTTGTTACGCACAAATGATGGGGAAAAAGGCCCTGAATGCTCATATTAAAGAAGCGTTTTAGCTTGGCGATTGGACAGTCGGTTTTCAATTAAGGTTCAGCGATTTTTTCATGTAAGAATGAACCACTTTTCAGCGTGTTGGTCGCATAGATGTAATGATCAACAGCAGCCTTCTACAGGATTGAACTAAAAATGGGTTATGGACTGGTGTGGTTCAAGCGCGACTTGCGGTTGCAAGACCATGCTGCATTAAGTGAGGCTGCGAAAAACGGGCCTGTGCGATGCATTTATGTGGTCGAGCCCCAGCTATGGCTTGAGCCAGGCGCTGCGCTTCAGCATTTCGAATTCATTCGCGAATCTTTGGCAGATCTGGACGAGGCGCTTGGCCTGCTCGGTGGCAGCATAGAAATTCACCAAGGTGAAATGACAGAGGTGTTGTCCAGAATTTGGCAGGAACTTCCTTTTGATCGGCTTTACTCACACGAAGAAACCGGAAACAGTTTTACGTATGGGCGAGACTTACAGGTGGCGTCCTGGTGCAAAGCCCATCAAATACGCTGGACTGAATACGCACAATTTGGTGTGGTTCGAGGGCTGAAAAACAGAAACTTGTGGCAGCGCGCATGGGAAAAACACATGGCAAGCCCTGTTCATAACTTGCCAAAGGTTTCCTTTTTAAAACAGGCGTCGCCACCATTCCACATGGTCGCCCCAGCCCACTTGGAACATGACCCGCCAATGCGGCAAAGGGGCGGCAGAAATCTCGCCTTGTCCACGCTGCACAGTTTTTTAAATGCACGCAGCCTAGGTTACCGCGGCGGCATTTCTTCACCGCTTTCTGCGCCAAAGGCTTGTTCACGGCTTTCAGCCTACCTTGCCTACGGCTGCATCAGCATGCGCGAAGTGGTTCAAGCCACCCGAAAACAATTGACACTGCTGCCGCCTGAGGCTGCCAAACAACGGGCCGGACTCAATGCGTTTTCAAGTCGTTTGTACTGGCACTGCCATTTTATTCAGAAACTCGAAAGCGAACCCGAGATCGAATGGCAAAACATGCACAGGGGTTATGACGGCTTGCGTGAACAAGACTTCAACACAGCTTACTTTGATGCACTGAAAGCCGGGCGAACCGGCTGGCCGATGGTGGATGCATGTGTGGTGATGTTGCGGGAAACAGGCTGGGTCAATTTTCGTATGCGCGCCATGCTGGTTTCCATCTCGGCCTACCCGCTCTGGTTACACTGGAGACCTGTGGGCGAATGGCTAGCCACCCAATTTCTGGATTACGAGCCGGGCATCCATTGGAGTCAATTGCAGATGCAATCCGGCACCACCGGCATCAACACCACGCGTGTTTACAACCCTGTCAAGCAAGCACAAGATCACGACCCGAACGGCCTGTTTGTGAGACGCTGGTTGCCTGCCCTGCAACGTGTGCCTGACGAATGGCTATTTCAGCCGTGGCAAATGCCACAGCATGTTCAAGAAAGTTCAGGTTTAATGGTGGGCAAGCAAATTGCCCAACCGGTGGTTGATCTGGCAGAAGCAACACGCGAAGCAAAAAACCGACTGTACGCACGTCGCCACGACCCCGAGGTCAAAGCCGCTAAAAAGGAAGTGATAGAGAAACACGCATCACGCAAAAACTTGTCTGCAAGAAAGCGCCGCGAACCAAAAACCGCCGAGTCGAATCAACTGGCATTCGATTTTTAAAAAGACACTGTGAAGAATTCAATGAATAAACGTATTTTTGCCTGCACCCTTCTTTTGTTGAATGGATTGTTGATGAGCAACCCGAGCGCGGCCACCGAAGAACCGAAATATGAAGTCATCAAATCAGAGGGTGCGTTTGAAATCAGGCGCTACAAGCCCATGCTGATTGCAGAAACTGAGGTGCAAGGCGACATGGACGAGGCCTCGCGGAAAGGATTCCGTTTGATTGCCGATTACATTTTCGGCAACAACCAACGTCCGGATTCGGCTGACGAAGCAAAAATTGCAATGACGGCACCTGTTACGGTTCAACCCCAGGCCGTGAAGATCGCAATGACTGCCCCTGTGTCGGCGCAACCGGTTGCTGGCGCCACAAATATGCAAACCGCTGACAAATGGCGGGTTCATTTTGTGATGCCAAGCCAGTACACCCTTGCCACCATTGCGAAACCTAAAAACGATGCGGTAAAGCTGAAAGAAGTACCCGGTAAATATTTTGTGGTTCTGGCTTATTCAGGCTTGAACGGAGTGGCCAAGGTGCAGGAAAAAACAAACGAGACCCTAGAATGGACTCGGCAAAATGGCTTGGAGATTACAGGTATTCCCCAGCTTGCAAGGTATGACCCACCTTGGACGCTGCCCATGTTCAGACGCAATGAAATCATGGTGGAAGTGGCGACACCGAAGCAGTGACTTTATGAACCTGAAAGTCAGCTCAGGAAGCCCCAGCCTCTCAGTGGTACGACTGTGCGTTTTCACCAAGGCCAGAGCTGTAGATATGGGAAAACACCGCGCCAGCCTTCACGTTGATCTCATCCTGATCGTAGGCAGCAGACGGAAGTTTGGAAAACAGGTGTTTGATGATCTCGGCCTTCATCTGCGCCTGCACGGTAGCCATTGTGCGCAATCGCTCTAAAGCGAATCGCTTATCAGCCAATTTTCCCAGTAGTTCTTTGGCAACCTGCTTGATCACTTCACGGTCACTTTTGGTAAGAGAGTCCTTCTGAAGCAAATCGAACACGGCCAATTCAGTTTCGCTATCAAGCCCCTCGCGCAAGTAGCGTTTTTCCTCCTCGCTGCAATCGTCATTAAAGGAGAACAGTTCATCCATCACCTTCTGAATTTCAGCAGAATCCTTGTCTTTGTTGTATTCCTGAACAATCGCCTGATAGCGCTGATACAGGTCCACGCGCGTTGGGTTGCGCGCGACCATCGTAGCCAGTCGTTTCTCGATTTTTTCCATGAGGTTCAACGCGACAACGTTTTTGAAGGGTGATTTTTCAAACTCAGCGCGCAGCCGAGAAAAATCGATATTGGAAAGGTCATACCGCGCCGTAGGCTCTTTGACTGCCGGAGCATCGGTTGCTACGGCCACATCTACTACGTCGTACAAATCCTGTAACAAGCCGCTGACGTCGGGTGATACGCGCGCATCCTGTATCTTGTTGTAGATGGCTGTTACAGCACTCTCAACCGCATCAAAGTCGAAAAGGCCCACATGAGGGAACAGACCACGGTGACGGGCTTGCACATCCTCAACAATCACCTGATAGGTCTTGCGGCGCTCATCGCTCTCGCATAAAAGGTTCACCGCCGTCAATATCTGTTGCTGTTTTTCGAAGCCCTTGGCCTTGATCAGTTCTTCAACATCAAAACCCAGATCCATCAGAAAATCCGTCGCGGCCCTGACGCTATCGGCATACTCCGCCAGAGCGGCAGTATCATCCCGCACTGTATCCTGCTCGGCGTCGCCCTTACCTGTGCCGGAACGATCACCCTGTGCAAAAGTTGCCAATGCCCGTCGCAGGCTTTTGATCATGCCATTGTAGTCAATGATCAATCCATGTTTCTTTCCACCACCCACGCGGTTGACGCGGGCAATGGCCTGCATCAGGGTATGACCCTGCATCGGCTTGTCCAGATACAGCGTAGCCAGACATTTCACGTCGAAGCCGGTCAACCACATCGCGCAAACAATAGCAATGCGGAACGGGTTGTCCGCCTTCTTGAACTCCTTTTCCAGATCTCGTTTAACCATCTTTTCGCGGTGCGGCGTGATGTCCAGCGGTTCATCACGGAAATTCTTCCACTTGGCAAACTCCGCAACCTCGCCCTGCTCCTGCGACACCACGACACAGCACTCGGTGGCTTTCATCCAGTCCACGTGTTTCCTTCGCTGCTTGAGAAGTCCGGTAGGCGCTTTGCCCTTTGTCGCGAACAAGGCTTCTTCCGCAGCGACGGCCGCCTCCAACTGGGCTGCTTTCTCCTGCCACTTGGCCAGAATCAGATCGTGCATCTTAACGCCGGTGATTTTATCCAAGCACACCATCAAAGCCTTACCGCCACCGTTTTCGACCACACGCCAGCGCTGATGAAAGTGGTCAACAAAGTCTTGCGCCACCTTGTCCAGTCGCGTGGGTGATGTCAGGATGGGGTAATCCCGCGCCAATTCCCGATAGAGCTTTTCTTCTTTCTCGTCGCTCCAAGGATTATCCAGCGTGGCTGCCTGCTTTGCTGCCTCGATGTGCTGCGCGATGCGTTCGCTGACCGTGGGGTCAATGATCTTCAGCTTTTCACCGGCATTCTCATAGAACAAGGGCAGCGTTGCGCCATCGGCCACCGCTCGCTGAAAGTCGTAAATCGAAACATAGTCACCGAACACCTCGCGGGTTAGCTGCTTCTCCCCGGGATCGATCAACGGTGTGCCCGTGAAGCCCAAGAAATTGCGTCCGGTGTGCCTCGTCGCTGATGACAATGATATTGTCACGCTCGGAATAGGCCTCCGTAACGCGTTCGCGGTATTTCTGAATCAGGCCGAACACATAGCGGCGGTTCTGATCACGCAACATCGAGCGCAGCGCAGCACCATTCTTGGCCTGATCGGTCTTGCTATTGGCCCGCCCGCAGTTGGTGTAGATCGATGCAATCTGATCATCCAACTCGGTACGGTCAGTGATGACCACGAACGACCAAGATGCCGATAGCTTACGATGGATTTTTTCGGTCAAAAACACCATCGAATACGACTTGCCCGACCCTTGGGTGTGCCAGAACACCCCCAACTGGCCAGCGGCCACTTCTGCCCGCACCGTGGGGTCAGAGGAGGCCAACCGGTCGATCACGCGGTTCACCCCCAAGTACTGGTGGTTACGCGCCACGATCTTGTGGGTGCTGCCTTCGCTGGCGTCAAACAGGATGAAGTTTTCGACGATATCCAGCAGGCGCTGCTGATGCAGCATGCCTTGCAAAAGAATCGGCAGCAGGGGCTGGTCCTTGCCGGGCTCCGGATCATCCTCATCCAGCCGCTTCCAGCGATAGAAATGCTCCTTGCTGGACGTCAGCGAGCCGTACTGCGCATCGTGGCCATTCGAAAGGATGACCAGCGCGTTCCAGTGAAACAAATGCGGAATGGTGTCCAGGTAATCCGCATAGTTCTTCTTGTACGCGCTGTCGATGTGCACCTCAAAGCGCTTGAGCTCGATGAACACCAGGGGCAAGCCGTTTACGAAGCCGATCACATCCGGGCGGCGCAGCCACAACTTACCGCGCACCCACACTTCACGCACCGCGAGATAGCGGTTGTTCTTGGGGTTATCGAAATCGATCAAGCGCAGGCGTTTGTCGACCAACCGATCAGCATCGTCGCGGTATTTCACTGGCACGCCATCGCGCAACAGCTTGTACTTTTCCTCGTTTTGCGCGATCAGCGATTTGGTGATGTCATGTTGAACAACCAGTGCCAAAGCATCCTGGTAGGCAGAATCTGCCAATCCTGGATTCAAACGCTTGAGTGCTGCCAGCACATCCCGGGTCAGCACGACTTCCGCATCTGAAGTACGGCCCAGCAGGCTATCGGGCCCCCATCCACCTTTCGCACCTTCATCCTGCGCAAATACGCTTTGCCACCCAAGCTGCTGTTCCAGCAGCTCTGCCGTGGGTGCCTGAATCAAAAGGTCTTCGGAGTAGTCTTTTTTGGTCATATTCTGGGGGTTCCTTTACGGGCCGGCTTTGTGGCTATCGCCCCGACCGTTCTTGTCAAGTTCAAACGGATCCGCTATGATTTGTAACAAATGGGTTGCGACTACGCGGCCGGCGTTGGGCTCCTGGTACTACAGGGGCCTTTCTGCTTTATGGCGCAGGGCTTTCAGTTTTCATGGAAATATCTTCAGGCCTGTGCCCTGCTTATTACCCACGTTGCCCTTGTAAAATTTCCCCTCCAGTAGCGCTGCTGCACGGTTGGTTTGTTCTGGCCGCAGCACAGTCAATCCGATCGGCCTTGCCGTCAGGTCAGCCAGTTGAAGACCTTCAGAATTGGTTTTCTTATCGGCAATAATAAGGTCGAACGGCAAGGGGCGGTTGAAGTAATTTGCGCCGTCACAGATTCGGCGGAACTCCAGCTCAAGCTCAGAGTCTTCCTTGGCGCCACGCGCTTCACACACGATGTAGGTAAGTGCATCAGCCTGACCTGCATCCTTCAGTAGCCGGCAAATGCGCTCAAGCCCGAACTCCAGCGCCAAGTGGTATGGGTGCGCCGGGTTATTGTAACGGTCTTTGAGCTTGCGCTTATCAATCACCACCGCCACCAACTGAAAGTTGACCGCTCCGATGATGTCGGTCAGCGCATTCAGGAACGCCTCTCGCGGCTCCTTTGCCAATCTTGAGAATGCGCCCTTCTTGCGACGGATGTCTGCCTCGTGCAAAATCACCATGTCGTGGCCGAAGGTGGCAAACTTCAGTTGCCGGATGGCGGGCGTGGTGTTGTTGGTGTACTCGTCTTTGCGAAAAACACAAAACGAAAGCACGAACACTGGGTAGTCCGAATCGATGGACGTAAGGCTGTGGTCGCCGCTTTCATCCACGTAGACGATGTAATCGCTGTGGGGCCGCTGGGCGATGTGGTCTGCCGCAAGTTCGGTCATGCCGCAACCTCATCAGGCAAGGCGGTACCGGATACATCAAGTTGGCCGGACATCAGTTTGGGGAGGAGAAGGTCGCGGGCTTTGGCCAACTCTCGGTTCTGAGAAGTTAAGTTAAGAACTGCATCCATCATTGGATCAGCCTGCGCGGCAAATGCCGCAGCAGTTGTATCGTCAGGCACCAACATCAAATGGGTGTCCAATGCCGAACGGCGGATGTGCTGCATGGTTGCTCCGACAGCATGACCAGTGAGTTCTGGAATTGCCGCTTCGACGGCGAAGCGAACCAGTCGTTTGTGCAACTCGTTGTGTGGAATCACCTTGAACAGATGCTGATTAAGCAACGCCGGGCCTTGACCCCATTCGTTAACCAGCAACGTTGCCGACCACGAAAAAAGCACATCCCCGGTATTGATGTGGTTTCGCTGCGGAACAATGGTCCCAGAGTTATAGGGCGTCTTGCTCGTGATGCCGCTTCGAAGCTCAGGAATCTTAACAACAGGCAGGCCAAATTCGCCTAGATGCTCAGGCTTGAACGCAAAGCCATTGACGAAATCAGCAACGCTGGTCATTGGCGTCTTGCGCCACCCCTCCGGCAATCCATCCTTTACCGGCACCGACCACCCGACACTGCACATCGATGTCTGGAAGAAGCACCTCAAGTTCACGTTGCGCCGTGATCCCGATGTATGGGCGCGTCCCATCTCGTGAATGCGCAAACATCTGTCCCTGAAAAAACGGCGACTGAAAAACGTACTTCAGGAAGTGACTTTCTAGGCGATCGCTATCTGGTCGGTAATAAGTGACTTGTGGGGTAAGTATCACAAATGGACTCTTGTTGGGAGCGACTACATCTGTTAGCCCGAGAGACCCTTTGTGAGTAAGAAGCACGTCTCCGGTCTTAGCAAAACCCTTTCGCAGCCCACTTGCCCTTGCTTCTGTGATGAACTTGCAGCCAACCAGATCCAGCTGATTTCCGTTCAAGTCGGAGGCCATTACAAATGGAATACCCACATCAACGTAATCGGCTGTTGTTGGATGTATTTCACCGTGATTCCCATCCTGAACGGTAAGCAGCACTCCGTCAGCAAGAAGTTTTCCGATAGTTGCTTTCGGAAAGCCCATCATCCCAACAACTCCTCAAAGTTACCGGCAATCCGCCCCGCCAGTTCCACCGCCTTGTCGTTCAGCTCAGCCAGTTCGGCATGAATGCCGCGCATAATTTCCGCAAAGTCGTCTTCGTCATCTTCCGTGGCTGCGGCCACGCCCACATAGCGCCCCGGCGTGAGGGAGTAGTCGTTGGCGGCGATGTCATCGACGCTGACGGCCTTGCATAAGCCGGACACATCTTCAAACAAAGCCTGTGGGAACCGGCTGTGCAGCCAGTGCACCTGATGAATGAAATAGGCGGCCTGCTTGAGGGCGTCGAGCACCGCATCGCGCACGGTGGGGGCTTCGTTTTTCTTGCTGTCTGCGGCCAGCAGGGCACGCTTGGCATCGCGGGCAGCTTTGCCGTCGAAGGCTTTGCTGGCACGGGCGCGCAGGGGTTTTTCTGCCGTGTCCAACAGCTTCAGCCATTGCTTGTGGCGGGCTTCGAGCAGCTTGCCGGTGGCTTTGAGTTGCGGGCCTAAGGCATCGAG
>JAJTDO010000114.1 GCA_021300475.1 Burkholderiales bacterium
GGCATCTTCCAGCTTCAGTGGCAACGGTAGTGTCAACAGCATGAGTGCTGCAGCAACCGCTCTTTTAATCGGTGCCCTTGCCGAAGACGACGACAAGAAAAAAGGTGATTCTTCCGCTGCAGCGGCAATGGCGCTCATGGCCTATGGCGCCATCGCCGGTATGTCTGGCGCAGGTGGTGGCAATGCAGCCAACGGTGCATCTGCCGGTGCGGTGTCTGGTGGTTCAGCAGTGGCAAGTGTAAGTTTCAGCGTTACGGCCTGAAAACAGACTTAAACTTCATTCAATTAACAACTACACACTTTATTTTTGCAGTCGATCTTTCAACGCAAAGACACCCGGCTCCTAACGATCCGCAAAGACGCTCAACTGAAACTTGCTCAGGGAGCTTTCTCCAGTCTCAGTAATAACCACCTGGCACAATCAATATTCCAAGGGGTAGGTAGACCCGGTTGGTTTGTGAAGTCAATGGTGCAGTAACGCCCTTGGCAACAGTAACCCACTGTCCTTCCCGCGAAAATGGCGGCAAACAGCCCAGCGGGCGAAGATGAGGTCACTAGACTGAAAAAGAAGAGCCGCAGCCGCAGGTGCTCACTGCGTTTGGGTTGCTGATAAAAAATTTGCTGTCCCACTCATCGCTGGAGTAGTCCAGCGTAGAACCTTCCAAAAAAGTGATCGACATACAGTCGATAACAATCTCGAATGGTCTGGGGCTTCCTTCGGGTGTCAGGGAAATTACAGTGTCATCTTCATTGACATTTTCCTCCAGATCGAACCCGTAACGGTAGCCAGAACACCCTCCGCCTTGCACAGAAATCCGCAGGCGTTTGTTGACTGATTCAGAAGACAAAACATCAATAATACGTTCGCCAGCAGACAGACTGATTAATAGATTCACTTTATTTTCCCTTTAATCACAACAGGTTATATTAATCTTTTTAAAAAACTGGAATTAATTTCAATTTTAAGTGTCTCGACTGATTTCAGCAAAAAAATAATATTTCACGTGATTTTGTGAGTAAACCGTCGTTTACATACCTTTTGAATGTGTCATAATCTCGTACCAAAAGTAATTTTTGTAATAACGTCTCGTGTAACAAAATTAAAGTCTAAAAAAGAATCTTTTTGAACGCCATGAATGCACCAAAAACAGTCAACACCGGTTTGGAGTCTACCAAACTGATTATTGTGCAGACCGCCCTAACGCTCTTTTCGCAGTTCGGCATAGAAGGTGTGTCGTTGAGCAAGCTCAGAGAGCAGGCAGGCCAGCAAAACCGCTCAGCCATTCACTACCACTTTGACAACAAAGAGGGCTTGTTGATTGCTGTTACCGCCTATGTTAGTGAACTGATTCTAGCCGAAATCGCTGAAACCATCGAAAATTTAAGGGCGGCAGAATCGAAGCAATTCGACTCGCTGCAGGATGTCTTAGATGTCTTATACTCTCCATTGCTCGACTTTTACTTCAACGACGAAAATGGAAAGTCTTGCATCCGCTTTATTTCGCACATGGCCCACGAGATGGATGATGCTAGGCGAGAGTTGGCCTTTCAACCGTTGCAACCATTGCTAGACGTCGCTTTTACGGAAACTTCTCGCTTTTTTAAAGATCAACCTGCACAAGACCACGCAGTAAGGGTCTACCTTGGTACTGCCACACTGCTTGAAATGTTGGCTTTCTCTGGCATGTTGGTCAGGAAACATGTGATTGCAGGCAATGAAGTGAACATCGAACTCGATGCGAAATTCAGGGCGCGCATTCTGGCTTATGTGTCCGCAGGAATGTCTTCGCTGGTCTGACAGCGATTCAGGCAAGGGTGTCCTTGCCTGATGTCTCAGCGTTGCAAGGCGATCAAGGCTTTGTCGACTGTGATGCCAAATACCCTCACCCGCTTTTGTCTGCTGCTTTGACCCTGTATTAGCAACAGCTTGTCTTTAGCAACCCCCAAGGCCTGGGACAAAAAGCTCATCAGCGCCAAATTGGCTTTGTTATCAATCGCTTCAGCCTGTAGGCTGATTTTCAGACGCCCATCATGGGTACCCACGATTTTTGTCAGTTTTGCACCCGGCTGCATGTGCAACAATAGGTCGAAGGCGGCATCGCCCCTGAGAATCCAAGGTGGTGTGGACATTGCTTGTTCGCAAAACGGTAATATGTCATTGTAAACCAGTGAGGATTGTGCAAGCTTTGCGTTGAGGTTTTAAATGAAACGTGTTTTGGGGTTTTTGTTGGTTATTGCCAGTGTGGTGTCTTTGCCCGTCAGGGCCGAATCTCTGGGGTGTGTCACAACTGCGTGGAAACTGATTGGTGCGAATCACCGCGTGTGTGTTGAGGCGTTCCACGATCCAAAAGTACCCGGTGTTACCTGTCATGTCAGTCAGGCAAAAACTGGTGGAATCGCCGGAAGTGTGGGTTTGGCGCAGGACCCCTCTCAATTTTCCTTGGCATGCCGGCAAACCGGACCAATCAGCCTGCCCGCTAGTTTGCCCAAAGACGAGGTGGTATTTTCAGAAGACACCTCAATTTTGTTCAAGGAAACACGCATCAGCCGATTGTGGGATGCAAAGAACAACACGCTGGTCTATTTAGCCATCAGTCGCAAGTTGATCGACGGAGCGCCAGCCAACAGTATTTCCACTGTTCCTGTCATGCAATGGTCTGTCTTGCGTTAGAGTTACAGCTTTATGTCTTGGTCTGTCAATCAGGAGATCCACATGCTCGCCAATTCACGTTTCAACGATGGAACGCCTAAGCGAATCATCTATCGCAATGCCACGGTCTTTGATGGCACAGGGAAAAAACCGCTGATCTGTGATGTGTCAGTTGTTGATGGTCGGATTCAGGCAATGGGTGGGCAAATAGCCCCTGATGAAAGCACGTGGGAACTTGACTGCACAGGCAAATGGCTGACCCCCGGTTTGCTTGATATTCACACCCACCTTGATCTGGAGGTGGAATTGGCTCCGGAATTGCCTGAGGTTGTGAGGCACGGCACCACCACGGTTGTGATGAGCAACTGTTCTCTTGGGGTTGCCTTTGGCAACCAAAGGCGTGGAACTGACGACCCCATCACCGATTGTTTTGCCCGTGTTGAAAATATTCCCAAACATGTATTGAAACGCGTCGGCGATGTATGTACGTGGACTACGTCAGCCCAGTACCTGGACCACTTTGATGGCATGCACCTAGGGCCCAACGTGGTGCCTTTGATTCCCCATTCAATGCTGCGCATTGAAGTGATGGGGGTGAGTGATTCTGTTACCCGCGAACCGAGCGAGGCGGAGTTGAAAAAAATGGAGGGCTTGTTGGAGAGTGCCATGGATGAGGGCTACCCGGGCTTCAGTACCGATGGCCTGCCTTTTCACTTTCTGGCCAATCAGCCTCACACCCGCAAACAGATTCCTACACAATTTGCGCCTTTCAGAGAGTTGAAGCGTCTTACCGATGTGTTGCGCCGCCGCGACCGTGTCTGGCAGGCAACCCCCCCCAAAGACAGCAAGTTTCAGACCGTTCGAAATTTTTTGCTCACCAGCGGCCTGCTCTTCGGAAAGCCCTTGAAGGTCACCGCAACGGCGGCCATAGACCTGCACACCAACAACAGCATTGCGAAGTTGGGCGTAACGCTCTCAAATATTCTGAATTCCTGGCTCATCAGGGGGCGTTTCCGCTTTCAGGCCCTGTCGGCCTCCTTCCGCTTGTGGAGCGATGGCGTTATAACACCTGTGGCAGAGGAGATTCCAGAATTGCGGGTGTTGAACGAACTGGAGTTGGATGACAGGGAAGGACGGTTAAAAATCCTGACGGATCCACAATGGATTTCCGAGTTTAAAACCATGTGGTTCAAGGGCAAGAGCGGTTTTAACCTGGCCAATCTGAAGCGTTTGCTCAACCGTGAAGACAACGTGCTGAACCGCAAACTCGAAGATATGTTTATTGCGCAATGCCCCATTGCGGATTGGAACGAACAGGCGCTGCAAACGCCCTATGAAAGGCTGACCGGTTGGCATGCAGATCCAAGCCGCGTGCGCTTGAGCGCACAGGAGCAGGCACTGTTTGAAAAAGCGCCCAAGCCGATTGGCGACGACGCCGAATTCTTTCTATTCCTGCTGCGTCAGTGGGATACACAATTGCGCTGGGTGGCTTCTGCCGTTCATCGCTTGACCCAAGCGCCTGCCGAGTTTTTTGGTTTGAACACCGGCTTGCTCACTGTGGGCGCTCAGGCGGATCTGTGTTTGATTGACCCTGCTGCATTGCAGGTCTGGGATCCTGAAAAAACCTATGACTTTATAGACAGGCCTTTGTTTTCTTCCAGACAAGTGGTCAATAGACCTCAAGGCGTTGTAGCGCATGTGCTGATTGCCGGCAAAGTTGCCTGGCATGAAGGCGCGTTCACACCCGCTTTGGGAACGCAGGCTTTTGGCAGGCTGCTCAGGGCCAAAGACCATCCCAGCGAAATTGAAATGGCCAGCGCAGCTTGAAAAAAGTGGTTTTTAGATGCGCGCCAGTTTGATGCAGCATTGGTAGCCAACGCTGCGCACAGACACAATACAGCGGTCTGGGGCGCCCACGTCTGTAAGTTTTTTTCTCAGACGCGTGACGTTTACAGCAAACACTTGCCAGTCTTTGAAAGAGTAGACACGCCCGAGCAACTTTGCGAGAACTTCGTAAGTCAGCAGGCCCTTCTCTGCCTCATAAAAAGCGTCCATCAGGCGGCCCTCTGTACCCGTGAGTTCTGTGTGACCCAAGGGGCCGTCGAGGCGGAGGGTTTGCAAAGAAAAAGAGATGTCTTTTCTGTTTGGCGTGTCGTTGTCGCTGCTCATGCGACGCCCCAATGAACCAATGGCTGCGTTGAGTTGCTCCAGCGAGCAGGGCTTGGGCAAATAAATATCTGCCCCCACCTCATAGCCTTGGATTTTGTCGAGTTCGTTGGTTCTTGCCGTCATCATGATGATGCCGACGTCTTGCCGTTGTGATCTGATGTGTTTGGCCAGCGTGAGTCCGTCTTTGCCTGGCAGATTGACATCAAGCAGAAAAATCTCGGCGTTTTGAGCTTGCTCTGACAAGCCCTCCCCCACAATGACCGATTCCGCTTCCGCATAGCCAGTCACGAGATGCCCTCTGGAAACCAGATAGTCGATGGTGAGGGTACGAAGCACTTCGTTGTCTTCTACCATGACAATTTTCAAAGATGGTGCCATTCTTGTTTTTCCTGGCGGACAGAGGTGAGTCTAAAAATGTAGAAACCTTGGGGTTAATCAAATTTCACTGTTTGCTCGCGAAAGCGCTATTCTAAAGCAAACGATGTCGGTTTGGCTGTCGTCGTAATGAACTTTGGCGTCGATCAAGTGGGCAAGCGTATCAATGAGATACAGGCCAAGTCCAGAGCCGGAAACACTCGCAACTGAGGGCGAGCGGTAGTATTTCGAAAACATCAGTGCCCTGTCTGGCCGTCCGTAGGGACCGACACGGTTGGACACTGAAAGTTCTATGCGCTCGAATTCATCTTCATCGATTTCTTTTGCCGTCACCGTGATTGTTTTGTTTTTCGCGCCGTATTTGCAGGCATTGTCGACCAGGTTTGTAATGATGACGCGAAGAATGTTCTGGTCTGCAAATACGAAGAGGTTTTCTGGACACTCCAGATGAATGGTGTTTTTTCCGAAGTTACTGATGGTTGCCGACTTCAATACTTCATAGCAATCCACGGGTTCTACATTGACGGAAATTCTGTCCTGACCACTTTTTTCCAGCAACATGCACCGCTCTATGATGGCCAACAGATCGGAAATTGCGTTGGACGCATATTTCAGTTCAATGCCTTGCTCTGCAAGCATGGAGAGCTCCATGGTGACAATGGCCAATGAGTTTTTAAACTCATGCGACAACATCGACAGCAACTTGCTGCTCTGCAAATTGTTTTCATGTTCGATTTCAAGCTTTTGTTGCTCGAGTGCCAATTGTGTTTTGATTTCACGCTGCTCTGCCCGTATGACATAAATTTCATACATGACGGTGATGAACATCAACATACTCAAAGAAGCTACCAACATCAAGGGCCATTGGAAAATGGCGGTGCCTAGGCTGACCTGAAAGACGCTGGTGAGGATGCCAAGAAAGCCTACTGCTGCCAACGTTGAGAAGGAAGCAATGATCAAAACCTTGTAAAACACGTATTTTATTTTTGCAAAACTTAAGGCTACGATTGCCATGGCGCATAAAATGAGTAAATAAACGATGGCAAGGCGACTGAAGTTATTGACTCCCAGCGAAGCTTGTCCCATCAAAGCAATGACGAAAATGGCAAACATGTAGTATTGAGCCCGTTGCACATATGCATTTACATGCAGGAATTTTAGCAACGCCATGGTGAAAATTGCGGTTTCAGCGATAGCCAGAGGAAAAAACCATTTAAAAATAACAAAAACGTTCACCCCAAAAGACTGTAGCAATGGCGAAAAAATATTGTTCATGGAAAGAACAAGGGAAATCAGCGCTGTTTGAAACAGCAAAAACAACCCATAAAATTTGCTGCTGGAGCCACCGCCAACGACCACCACGAAGCCTAGCAGCGTCAATGACATTCCAAAAAACAAACCAGCCCTGATCGCCGCAAATGCCAGATCTTTCAGGTATTCATAGTCATCCTGCACTTCAAGAAACGCCAGAATCAGACTGTCGCTTTGCAAACGCACCAAGTATTCGGTTTTTTCAATGCCGGCTGGCAGCAAAACGCCGGGACGGTAGGTGGAGATGGTTCTTGTCTCATTGTTTTTTGCACGGTTGGTCACGGGAAGAAATACCGGGGTGTCGGAATCAGTGGACAACACCTCGTAAAACTGTAGCGCTTCAATGGAGTTCGGCCTGAAAGACAAAAAATGTCGTTCATCGGCATTAAGGCCACCTACTTTTACCCTCACCCACACTACATTGCGGGTGAAGCCAAGGTTCAACACACCGGTGAATGGTTTAAATTGCCCTGCGATTATTTCTTTGCTGGGTATTTCAGTGTCTTGGCTCAAATAATAAGAAGTCTGCAATTCAAACCCTGCATGGGCCTGACTGTATACAGCCATTAAACCGAGCAATATGAACACTGTTTTGAACAGCAGTTGGAATATCGCTGTCAGTTTTCCATTATTTGGCATGTTGAATTGCACTGAAATGAACTCCTCTACCCCAATTTGGTACTTACAGAAGAATACCCCCTTTTATAGGGTTCTGTTCAAGGCCTGCCTTGTGTCAACTTAAGCATGGGCTTGTCGTTAATAAGTTCAACAACGACAATAATTTAGCAGTGTTCACCGACTTCGGTCAGAGGAGGAAATCATGGACTATCCAACCCAAAAAGTTGTGGTTCGCGTCGTTAAGGTGAAGTGAAAATCCACTCACCTTGCCATTTCAAAACTGAAGTCATCGTCCACCTTAAGCGCTTTGTTTTGCCTACAATAAGCCCACTGAAAATTTGCTTGTCCAGAGGGTAATTATGGCGAAAAAAAAACGGGCCATTGTAGTCGGCTGTGGCGGTGCCTTGGGTGGCGCATGGGCAGCGGCGGCATTGCTGAATGCAGAGAACAAGCTGGCTTGGGACTTTCGCAGTGCAGATGTTCTGATCGGCACCTCTGCAGGTGCGGTGCTGGTTTCCCTGTTGTCGGCCGGTGTCAGTGTCGATGAAATTGCGCATTGGCAGTCTTGCATAAAATCCAACAAAACCGGTCAAAGTGCGCTGGATGAAAACGCTGCCACGGTACCCGTATTTCCCCCGACCCCCACTTTTGAATTCACTGCTGCAGGTCTTATCAAGCCCATGCTAAAGCGGCAAATATCCTTGATCACCGGACTCAGTGGTTTGTTGCCCAAGGGAAGCTCCGACATGAAAGGCTTTACTGAGCTGATTGATGCCGTGGTGCCAGGGCAGCAATGGACACGACATCCAGCCACCTGGCTGATGGCCGTGGATACAGCCAGTGGCCAACGGGTTGCATTGGGTTACCCTGGCGGCCCTGACATGCCGATGAGCAAGGCCGTCCGTGCCTCTTATGCTGTACCCGGTTGGTGCCCACCGGTGGAGCACGCCGGTCGTACCTACATTGACGGTGGTTACCCGAACCGGGACGACCTCGCTGTGATGGGCCACAACTTGATGGACAAAACCAAAAAAGCAGAGGTGTTTGAGATGGCCAGGAAAACCACAGGCAAAACGACATCGGGGTGGAGATGAGTTCGGGCTTTTACGACAAGCATGTGTTGCCACTGCTGCTCGATTTTGCCTGTGGCTTGAAGCCCATGCGAAAACAGCGGGAAAAAGTGGTGCCCAAAGCCAAGGGTAAAGTGCTTGAAATCGGCATTGGTACAGGCTTGAACCTGAAGCATTACAAAGCTGAAAATATTGAGAGTTTCACCGGTCTTGACCCTGCCCTGCAAATGCATGCGCTGGCGTTGAAGCGCTTGGCTCAGACCTCGCTGAAAATGAACATGATCGGTCTGCCGGCTGAAAAAATCCCTCTGGACGACGACAGCATGGACACCGTGGTGATGACCTATACGTTGTGCACCATCCCGG
>JAJTDO010000006.1:0-4371 GCA_021300475.1 Burkholderiales bacterium
GTTCAGATCAAAAATCGCCTGGCGGGTCTGCGTAAGTTTTAAAACCAGACGAAAACGGAGCAATAACCCGGTAAACATTTGACCCACAATCAGAGACAAGGCACCTGTGTTGAAGCCGAAACTGTGTCCGTGGGCCACGCGAAGCCGGCTTGAGCTTTCCAGACCCCTAACCACCTGATGCAATTTTCCTTCCAAACTTCCGGTGAGTTTTACCGCGGTTTTACCCTCCACGGGCAGCCCGGTTTTTAATTTGCTGAAAGGCGACTTATGCCAGAAGGACAAAAGACGGTTCAACCCGGCGGGGGTTTGCGCCCTTTTTGCCCAACAACTCACTTTTTCCAGCCGTTTGTTGATCAGATCAAAATCTGAATTTCGTGCATTTGAAAACAAGCCGTTTTTTACCGCATTTGCAGCCCAGCCTTCATGATCGCCCAGCAGGTCTTTAAGGGCAGATTGCAAAACCACGGCAGAGGGGTTGCTACGCTCCAATATCGCTGGAAACAAGAGCGATGGCGGCTGCATATTGCGATGCAAAAAACCGCCGCTCTTTAAAATGTTCGCCAAAGTCTCCAGCTTTTGGCGGGCTTTTGCTGTAACGGCGAACGCTGAACCACCGAGCTCAGCCTGCCAGGCCGACAAAGATTCCAGCCCCGTGGGCGTGAGCGCAAGCAACCAGACCACATGCCAGGCCAGTGCATCAGCTTTGCCTAGGTTGGCCTGCTTTAGCGACTGGCTCAGGTGGTTCAGGTTCAGGGTTTTCAGGGTGTGCTGAACGGCAAGCGCGGTTTCCCCGCAATCGCCACAAGCGCATTGCAGTGCACGCATCAGCGTAATTTGTTCGGAGGGAACACCCACAGAAAAAGTAGGCCAAGTGTTGGGGAGACCCACTTGCGACTTGAAGTCGGCCAAGGACACCAACATCGCCCCAGACGAGGGCGGTTGAGGCGCAATTAATGGCAATGCCGGTTTTCTTTTTTCAGCCGCAGGGGAAAAACTCAAATGGTTTGAACTGAGTTTGCGCAAACCTGAAGAAAAGGTTTCCAAGCCGAATAACCAGGTTTTCAGGTTGTTGAAATCCCGGTTGAACCGGGATTGTAAAAGCGGTTTTGGCAAATTAATGAAACTCGTTTTTAAAAACAAAACTCACCTTCTTAATACGTGTTGCCGTCTTGGTATGAGTTTTTATAAAACTAATCGAGTTCCTGATTTACTCCATTAAATTTTTATGACAGTACTATTAACAACTTGGAATGGTCTGCTTTTATTGAAATTAAGCTCTGGAACCTGAAGCCAATGCAGCCAAGGTTTTGAACAATTCGTTTAAATCCACAGGCTTACGCATAAAGTCGTCCATACCGACATCCATGCAACGCTTTCTGTCGTCGTCAAACACATTGGCTGTCAACGCCACAATGGGCAAATGTCCGGCAGAAGGGTTTTCAGCCTCATGGGCCCGGATTTTTTGGGTGCACTCATAGCCGTCCATGACGGGCATGCGGCAATCCATCAGCACGGCATCCACCTTCACACACTTTTCATACAATAAATCAAGCGCCTCTTGGCCATGCATGGCGTGGTGAACTGTGTAACCCTCGAGTTCAAGCATGTCTTGAACCAGTTGTGCATTGGTGAGGTTGTCTTCCACCAATAAAATGGTGTGATCTGCCGGATTAAAAGTCTTGGTCGTCATGTTCGTACTTACGTTATTTGTTCTGTTTTCAATCACAGTATATTCAAAGTCATCGAGTTCATCGTCGTCGGAACCATCGTCCCACGGGTCACGCTGATCGCGCTTGAGGTTAATGACGAACCAGAAGGTAGACCCTTCGTTGGGAACACTGGAAACCCCCGCCTGGCCATGCATCAAGGACGCCAGTTGCCGCACCAGCGAAAGGCCCAAGCCGGTGCCATCGACACCCTGTGCCCTTTCGTCCTGCGAACGGTTGAAAGGTTCAAACAAAGTGATCTGGCTTTCTTTGGAAATACCCACACCTGAGTCAGTCACGCTGAATTTTAAGCTGACTTTATCATCGTTGGCGGTCAAAACTTCCACCTGAACCTGAATAAATCCGCTGGGCGTGTATTTTATGGCGTTGCCAATCAAATTGCTCAGCATTTGGCGTATGCGGGCCGAATCGCCCAACAAGTAGCCCGGATCATCGCCCACCCACGCACCGTAAAGGTTGAGATTCTCACTTTCAGCGGCTGGTTTGAACAACTCCACCATTTCTTTTAACAAAGCGCTGGGCTCAAAGCGCTTTTCCACCAGATCAATCAAACCGGCTTCCAACTTGGAGGACTCTAAAATGTCGTCGAGCAGGTTCATCAGCAAGCGACTGGAATACAAAATGGCAGTCACAACCGATTGCCGCTTCTCTTCTCCCAAGCGTTTGTCTTCCAGCAACTGGGCACTGAGAAAAACGCCGTTCATGGGGGTCCGGATTTCATGGGACATCAAGGCCAGAAACCGGTTTTTTGCTTCGCTGGCTTTTTCCGCCTGATCTCGCGTGATGCTCAGTTCCAACTCGCGCTTCCTGCGCTCGGAGTCGTCGCGAATCACTGCAACACCACCAACAATAAGGTCGTTGTCGTCTTTGACTGGCGCGGAAAACAAATCCATCCACCATTGCCTGCCGTCGCTTGAATTGGTGTAGCGGCCCTCGAAGTGACCCTGCTGACCCGACAAGGCCTCCTTAAGCATGCGCAAAATGGACGGCGGAACAATGCCTGTCAAATCAAGGTCGATGACCTCGTTTTTTTTCAAACCCAGCAACTCCAGCAGCAAGGTGTTGTTGTAGGTCACTTTCAAGTCAGCATCAAACCTGATCAAACCCACTGGCGTGTGTTTTAGCAACAAGCGGTAGCGGTCTTCGCTGGCGAGCAATTGTGAAGCCGTTTTTTCCTGCTGTGCAGCCACCTCGCGCAGTCTGTCGCCAGCACTCTCCAGAGAATTGATGCTGGTTTCAAACAACTCTGAAAACCTCACGCTCTGGTAGCCCAACACCCCTAGCAGCAGTGACAAGGCAAAAAAGGCAAAAAAACCTCTTGTGTAAGGTCCGTACGCATATTTCAAGTTCAGGGAAAACAGCTCCATGAGGTAACACCCCAGAATCAGCAGCACACTGAACAACACCAGTTTCAACATCACCTGCGGCTTTAAAATAGCGCCCGCCGCGGTCAGCATGCCGGCCTGCATTAACCAGAAAATGAATGAATCGTTAAAACTGAACACCAGCGAGGTCAAAAACATGGCGACACTGGAGGTCATCACCAAATGAACCATGGCGGCTTCGAGCCGGTCGCGGCGGTACAAGGTATAAGCGTAGAGCGTCCAGAAAAATGCAACCACCAGCGGAATGATGGTGGGCAAGTCAGCGCTGCGCTGAAGATCGTTTACGCGCAGGGCCAAAAACAGCCCGACACCGGTCAAGAGAATGAAAACCACAAAACGCACAGTGGTGCGGTTAAAGTTTGTTTTGTATTCCAGATGCTTTTGCATGTTAGGCCAACCTTCTGAACTGGCTGGGAGAACAACCTGCCCAACGCCTGAAAGCGCGCGTGAAAGCGGCGGGTTCCGCAAACCCCAGTGCATTGGAAATTTGCTGCAGCGGTAACTTGCCCTCACCAATGAGATTTTTAGCCATTTGAAAGCGGGCTTCATCCAGCAGTGTCTGGAAATGGGTTCCGGCTTCTTGCAGGCGGCGCTTCAAGCTGCGCTCAGAAACACACAAACTGCCTGAAATCGCTTTTAAGTCAGGAAACCCCTGCCGACCAGGGCGCAGCAAGGCCTTGACCTGACTCACCACATTTTCCGCGTTCAAGCGTTCTCTGCGGGTCTGTTCAAAATCAATGCCTTCCAGAGCCCGATGCAACACGGCTTCATCCGCCATGAACAGCGGCAAGTCCAGGTAGGGCCTTGGAAAGCGCAACTGTATGGCGGACTGATCAAACTGCCACTCGCACAACTGAGACCGGTAATCCGTGAAGTACTTCGGTTCAGGCCAGTCCACGCTGACTTGCCAGTCGCTGAGGTTTCTCGCGGTTAAAAACAAGGAGAAGCGGTAAAACACCACCAAGAAAGACTCAAAGAAGGTCTGTCTTGTAGCGGAAAGGTCGTAGCGTTCCTTAAACGTCAGTGTTACCCAACGCGGCGTCATCTCTATGGTTCTATCAACATCCTGCAGCAACATGTTGCGGTATTTGTACAACACCGTCATTGCTTCGCCTAAAGTTGCACAGGACATGGTGGCGTGCCCCAGCATGCCGAAGTCCTGCGGCCGGAAATTCATGCCAAACGCCATGCCGACATCGGGCCGCCCGGTGTGGCGGGTAATTCTTTGCGCAACCCGGCCCATTTGCCGGGAAGACACC
>JAJTDO010000006.1:4479-40525 GCA_021300475.1 Burkholderiales bacterium
GGCAAATCCTTCAAGGCCGGACTGCCGACCGACTTGCTCATCGCCACTGCCTTCTCTGCCAAGCCTTCACTCCAGGTTCAATGAACATTCACCGTCAGCAGGCGTGAGCTGACAACGCACACGTTTCATCAGGGAAAGCATGCGTTTGTCGTAAATGCCTTTGTCACGCATGCTGATGCGGGCTTCGCGCATCACTACAATGTATTCCTGCCTTTCCTTTTCTGGAATTTCCATCCAGACGTTGGCAGGAATTTCCTTTTCCATGTTCTTGACAATGCCGAGGGCTTTGTCCAACTGCGTCAAGGAAAACGTGCGGGACTTCTGCCCGGCGTCTTCCGGAAAGTAATCTCGGTTCATAACGATCTGGTAGGTCACCATGGCAATCGGGATTCTCGCCACACCGCCTTTTGTGCCGATGCCGCGAAACAACTCCAAGGGCCGGTAGGCTGCAGCTGGCGCGGCAATGATGTCCACTGTTCCGTTGTTGAATTTTTGCCCAAAATTGCTGATGTCAGAGGCCACGGGTTGCGCGCCCACCTGCTGAATCAGCTCGGCCTGCGCTTTATCATAATCAAGCGCAGCGATTCTTTTGCCCGCCGCTTTTGACAGCGTATTGATGGCCCGGTCGTTTACAAAAATATAGGCGGCCCCCACTGGAAACACCGCCGCAATTTCATATTTGCCATTGACCATGTACTTGGCAAGCTTGGGGTCTGCCAGGGTGGTGATGAGTTTTCCCAAGGCCTCATAACTGGGCACGCCACCAATCGAATCGATGCTGCCGGCAAAAGTGTTGAACTGACGGGTACGCAAACCGGTGGCCACCAAACCCTGACAATTATTGACCTTGAAGTCTTCCGCTGCCACCCGTTCGTCTGTGTAAGCCTTGATGGTGAAGGAATAGCCCTGTTTAACCGCCTCCAGTTGGAAGTCTTTGGCCAGACTGTAAACTGGGCCTGTTGTACCCAGAATGTCAAAGACGCAAACAATGGGCACTGCCTTGCCTGCTGCTGCAGGCGCTTGGGCGTATGCAGAAACCGGACACGCCAATGCGGCAGCCAGACAAATTGCTGAGTTCGTTAAGAATGAAAAGGAATGGGGTTTCAACACACTGCGTCTCCTGATATTTTTTATTTATCGGATCATGCGTCTTAACGCATCGATTGTAAAATCCGATGGTGAAAACTTCTTATTAAACTCAACGGGCTTTTCTTCATTCTGAAAGCCTGTGAACAAGGTTTTTCTGACTTGAAAGTCGTGCTGCACTTCGCCGGCTGAAAACATGCCCGGCGCCGTGTAGGCCTGAAAAAGCAACATCATGCGGGTTCGCCACAACTCCCCGCGGGTGTCGTAGGCATCCACCAGCGCAATCGACCAACTGTCCTCATCTATGTAGTACACCCGCTTGGAATAAACGTGTCTGGCCTGAGGCTTTAATTGCGCCTCCAGCACCCAAACACGGTGGACCTCATGGCGCAACAAATTCGGGTCGGGCAACAGTCCTTTGTAAAGCTGACCGTACTTCAACTGTCTCTGCGTCATTCTGTAATTGTTGTAGGGAATCAACAAGTCCTGCTTGCCCAGCAGCTTCCAGTCAAACCGCTCCGGTGAACCATTAAAGCCTGCAACGTCATCCACGGTTCTCAAGGCGTCTGAATTGCCCGCGGGCGCATCAAACGCCAGCTCAGGCAGACGCACAACCCTGCGCTGTCCGGAATTGATGGTCCAACTGCGGCGCGGCGCGTCCTGATGGTCTGTAGATTCATTCACCAACAAGGCATCGCCCGCCATGCTGGAGGGCTTGATAATTTCACCGATTAAAAACACCCAGTCGCTGGGGTTGGACTTGCTGGCAAAGTGCGGCGCCCAAGCAATTTTTTCAGCCGAAACCACCGGCTTGGGCGCCACTCCCTCTGTCAGTACAAAACTGGCCGAAGCAGATTCAACCGAGTCTGCCGGTCGCCTCATCACAACATTCCAGATGGCTTCAAGCCCGTTTTTAGGCGCTGGAAACGGAACACTGGATTGCAGATGCCCTGCAAGCGCGCGGCCTTCTTTGACCAAGCGGATATTGCCGGCCTCAGCAGCAATTGCCTTGTAATAGTGTTCAGGGAAAGCTGCGCTTCGGCGGGTCGGATAAACCACGACCCGGTGCTCGGGAAATCGTTTGAACAAGGCCAACTGACCCGGCGTGAGCAACTTTGCATGTTGTGCAAGGTTTGCCTGGGCGATGGTGAACAGTGCCTGGTCTGCCTCAAAAGGGTCTTTAAAGCCCGCTGACTTCTCAAAACCGGAGGGTGCTTCCTTCAAACCCCCGCTCCATGGCGGAATTCCTTGGGCGGGGCTGCCCTCAATGTCCGCACCCACCGGACTGAGCTGCGCAAGACTGCAAACACTGAAGACAGCAAGCAATACCCCGAACAGGGTTTGATGTAGGACCATGCAATGCCCTCAAAATGGCTGGTTTTTGAAAGAAGTAGAAAATAAGTATCCATGAAGCAACACAACAATGGCTGCGTCAACCCGTTATTAGGTCTGAATTCCGGGTTTGCGTAAATAATCGTGAAAAATAATTCATCTCTTTCATTGAGATCAATGTTGCCGATGCCACAATACGGTTTAGGTGCGCGTAAAAATTGACAGCACATCTGCAAAATGCCCGCAGCAGGATATAAAGGTTGGTTAAATGAAGCGAATTAACTTCAAATTTTCACTAATGACACTCGCATTGTGGTCTGCCACCCAAGCGATGGCTGCAACGCCTGCAAAAGAGCTGGGTGAAAATCTGGTGGGCGAGGTCTGTGAATTGAAGTCCCGCGATGACCTGACCCCTGAACAGGGTTTGCCCACAGATGCGCGCATCTTTTGTGGAGAAAAGCCGGCGGGTAACCTCGTTTACTCAAAATTCCTGTCCTCCAGCAACAAAGACATTAATCAACTCAAACTGCAATTACTGGCGCAATACAAAAGCGGTCGTGCCGCCAACCTTGTCAATTCCCGTATGAAATGCGGCGAACCGGGCTGGCTGGTGTCTGCCGCAGACACCCCCATCGCCATGTTTCCCTGCCAATTAAAATCCGGCGGTTGGCAGCACATGGTTGTGGTGTATGCCAACAAGGAAATACTGGAAGTCTCAGATGGTGCTCCGACCATGGCCAACAGCCTGTTGCGCATCACAGGGCTCAAAGAAGAAGAGGTACTCAAGGCCACCACACCGGAACGCCTGCAAACCCTGTGGGGCAAGCCTGTCATTCTGGCTTCAGCCAGCGATCTGGCGCAGTTCAAGCAGTTGGTAAACGATGGTAGAAATGCCAACAACCTGGGCAAGTTTCCACAAGCGGAAGAATCGTTCCGCAAGGCACTGGATTTGCAAACGAAGTTTTTGGGTCCCAACAGCACTGCCATCGCAGACACCCTGTTGGACTTGGCGCTCAACGTCAGCAACCAAGGTAAAACCGACGAAGCGCAGGCCCTGTTTCGCCGGGCAGAACCCATTGTTCAAAAATCTCCATTTGAAGCCGACCGTGCCAGGTTTGCTTTTTACCAAGGACTGGAAGCCGCCAACCGTGGCGACACGGAAAACGGTTTAAAGTTTGCCCGGGAATCTACTGGTGCTTGGCGCAAACTGGCCACAGGCGACTCTGTTCAAGGCCTGCTAAGTGGTGGCGCGTCTTCGGGCAATACCGCTGAAAAAGGCGAATTGATACTGTCGTTGAATTTCGAAGCGCAAATGTCAGTGCGCAATGAAGATCTGGTGTCTGCCAATGCGCTGGCCAGTGAGGCCTTGTTGCTGCTGACACAAACCGAGGGGCTGCCGAAGTGGTGGCGCGCCGATGTCATGCTGACGCTGGGGGAGGTCAGCATTGCGCAAGGGCGTCTGTCTGCCGCTGAAACCTACTTCAACTCAGCATTGGTAACCCGCCAGCAAATTTTTGGTGACGGCGCCTCCACGCTACCGGTGCTTACGGCACTGGGTAAGGCTTATCAGGCAGAAAGCATGAACACCTCGGCTATCATTACTTACCGCGAAGCTTTCAAACTTGCAAAATCGCTGAACTTGCCCGGCGAGGTGTTTTCGAAAGAGCAACTGGTGCCGTTTGGTGCTGCAGTCTCTGATTATGCAGACACGCTGAAAGATGAAAGCGCCAAGCAAGGCCTGTATGCGGAGGCGTTTGACGCATTCCAGATGTCGCGCTCAGGGGTGGTGGACAAAACCATCGCAAAAGCACAGGCCCGCATGGCCAACAACGACCCCGCCATTAGCGACATCATTGAGCGCCTGCAAAACCTGCAGCGCAAGCGCGATGGCGCAAAAGCCGAGCTGGCACTGGAGCAGGCGCTGCCGGATGCAGAACGCAGCGGTGAAGTGGAAGCCCGGCTGCAATTGGACATCCGCACCGGCGACCAGAACATCCGGAAACTGCAGCAGGAACTCAATGTAAAGTTTCCCGCCTACAGCCAATTGACCAACCCGAAACCGCTGCAGTTAATTGAAATGCGCAAGCGCCTTGGCGACAAGGAAGCCTTGGTGTCTTTCATCATCGGAAGAAAACAGTCTTTTATTCAGGTAACCCGACGTGGCGGCAATTATGTGGCCCGCGTCAAAGAGAGTGAAACCTCCCTGAACGACACCGTCAAGGCACTGAGGCGTGCCCTTGAAATTCAGGGCGGCGCCATCAATGAATTCGATCTGGCCCGTTCTCACGAACTCTACCAGTCCTTGTTTTCTGGCGTTGAACGCTACCTCAAGGATGTTGATCACCTGATTGTGGCCTCCGCAGGCCCGCTGGCCAGCCTGCCCTTTGGCCTGTTGGTAACCAAACCCCCAAAAAACAGCGAGTATTCAGAAGCGCATTGGCTAACCCAACAATTTGCCATTTCACACGTTCCCTCCATGCAGGCGTTTTATACCTTGCGGGGCAATGTGCCCAGCCGTTTGCCGCCCTATCCGCTACTGGCGTTCGGAGACCCGGTTCTGCAAGGCCAGGTTGATAAAAAAGGGGAAACCGGTGCGCTTGAAAAAGCAGCAACCGGCTGCCGCCCCGATGGTCCTTTCAGCGGTGATGTGCTCAGGGCCTTGGCGCCCCTGCCTGAAACCACCGGGGAAATAAAAACCGTTTCGCAAATTTTGGGGCAAAACAAATCTTCGGTGTTTCTGCGCGAGCAAGCCAGTGAAGACAACCTACGCAAACAAAACTTGAGCGACTACCGCATTCTCTACTTCGCCACCCACGGCCTGTTGCCGGGCGAATTGCGCTGCCAGGCCGAGCCCGGTCTGGTGCTTACACCGCCAAACGGTCAAAGCAGCGAGAAAGCCTCCGATGGCTTGCTGGAGGCCAGCGAAATTGCCGGTCTGAAACTCAATGCCGACATGGTTGTACTCTCCGCTTGCAACACCGCAGGCGGTGCCGGCAAGTTCGGCGGGGAAGCCTTGTCAGGTCTGGCCGAATCTTTCTTTTTCGCAGGCGCCAGAAGTCTGGTGGTCAGCCATTGGCAAGTGCCCTCAGCGGCCACCGCCGCCCTGCTGTCAGGCATGTTCACCAAACTGGGGCCTGAATTGAAAGGCGGTTCAAGTGCTGCGCTCAGAACATCACAAATGAACCTGATTACCCAGAAAAAATCCGCTCACCCGTTTTTCTGGGCCGCCTTTGTTGTTGTGGGTGATGGTATGGCCGCCTCAAGCTCAGCTTTGTTGTCTGCGCAGTCGGGGCAGGAGACCAAAAAATGAAGACACACATCACCCGGCTAGCCGACCTTACTGGCAGTTGCCTGATTGGCGGCTGCCTGCTTGCAGGCTTGCTGTTGCAAGCCAACAGCGTTGATGCCGCCAAGTTAATGGTGCTTGAAGCACGCGGCGCCGGTCTGAAAACAGGCATGAGCATAGACAGCGAAGCCCCGATCACGCTCAAAGAAGGCGAGCGCGTCACCGTTATAGGCCCGGATGGCAAAAGCACGGTCATCAAAGGCCCCTTCACCGGCGAGCCCATACCGAAAGCAGGCGTTGCCAGCGACCCGAAAGTGGCTCTGGCCGCCTTGGTTGCAACACGCGATGCCCGCACCAGCTCTGTCGGTGTGATCCGAGCCGGCACCGATGCAGTGAAAATTCCGGAACCCTGGCTGGTGGACATTACACGCGCCGGGCCCCGTTGCCTACAAGAAGGCGAACTGCCGGTTTGGTGGCGCCCGGAAACCACGCAGGCGCAAAGCTTCACCGTGTTTCCCATCGACCGCTCTTGGCGTGCAGACTTCAACTGGGAAGTGGGTCAAGACCGCCAGACTGTACCGCCACTGTCGAAATTTGAAGGTGCCAATGTATTTGTGATCCGTCAAGGTGAAGCTGAATTCGCCATCAGCCTGAACATTATTCCCAAGGGCATCGACAACAACATGATTTTAAGTTCATGGATGCTGGAAAAAGGCTGCATACAGCAGGCGGACGCCTTGCTGACCTCACTGAAAAAAGACCTGGACACCCCTAAATGAAGGCCAAGCATGTCAAAGAACTGGTCACAGCCGTTGGCGTGACCATTGCAGCCACCCTGCTGGCTGCAAGCAGCACCACCTACCTGAGTTTTCTGTCGAGTCTGGAAAACGTGGCCAGCGACATCCGGGTGGCAGCACTGCAAGCCCCCATGGAGCAATCCAAAGACATTGTCATCGCCGCCATCAACGAAGACACAGTCACGCAGTTTCCCTACCGCTCCCCCGTAGACCGCGAATTTTTGGCCAACCTCATCAAAACACTGGAAAGCAAGGGGGCCAAGGCAATCGGCGTCGACGTTTTGTTTGACCAAGCCACCGAACCCGCCAAAGACGATTTGCTCAAGCAAACCCTGCGAGAGGTCAAAGTACCGACCTTTGTCAGCTACACCAACACGCCCAGCATTGTGAACGAGGACCAACTCGCCTACCTCAACGACTTTGTGCCTGAAGCACAACGGGCAGGGGCCAATTTATCAACCGACCCTTTTGACGGCGCAGTTCGCTGGATATTCCCGGGTGAAACAGATGCCGGCATGCCGCTGGGCTTTTCCAGAAAAGCGGCGGAAATCATGGGCGTCAAAACCGGCAAGGACCTGGTTGAAATCGCCTGGCGCCCGAAACAGGACACAGAGACACCGCCATTCCCGATTTTCCCCTCCCACGCCGCCGCCATCCTGCCGGATGAATGGTTTGCCGGCAAAATGGTGCTTATTGGTGCCGTGCTCTCCATCACCGACCGCCACCGCACGCCGCTGGCCGTTGTTTATGGCGGCGATGAGGGCATGATGCCCGGAATCATTGTTCAGGCGCACAGCATTTCCCAATTTCTGGAAGGTCGCAAACCGCTCAAGCTGGGCTACGAATGGGTGGTCGGCACCAGCCTCTTGTTTGCGCTGCTGGGCATGGCCATCGGTCTGCTTAAAAAAGGCGTGGCCTTCAACGCCATTTCCGGCATTGCTTTAATTGCAGCGCTGTGGCTGGGCGGCATGCTGGGCTTCACCTACGGGTTGCCCTTGATTCCTCTGGTCGCACCCACCATTGCACTGGCGCTGTCCCTGTGGATGATGGATGTACTGTTGGGCAGTGCAGAGCGTAAACAGCGTGAGTTTGTGCAAGGTGCGTTTTCCCGCTATGTGTCACCCGCTGTGGTGGGGCAGTTGGTGGACAACCCCGAAGCCCTGAAAATTCAGGGGGAACGCAAAGAGCTGACCTTTGTATTCACCGACGTGGCCAGTTTCACCACCATGAGTGAAAAGCTCACCTCGGAAAAATTGTCCGAGGTGCTCAACGCCTATCTGGACGGCGCTTGCGAAATTATCTTGCGCTATGAAGGCACCATCGACAAATTTATCGGTGACGCCATCATGTCAATCTTCAATGCTCCCATTCCACAGCCCGACCATTACTCCAGAGCTGTTAAATGCGCGCTGGAACTTGATGTCTATGCAGAAAAATTCCGCAAGGCCCAGGTTGAGGTGGGCGTGCCCATGGGGGTGACGCGTATTGGCATTCACGCCGGTCAGGCCGTGATCGGCAACTTCGGCTCCCGCTCGCGCATGGACTTCACTGCGCTGGGTGACACAGTCAACACGGCTGCGCGCTGCGAGGGCGTAAACAAGTATTTTGGCACCCGAATCTGTTGCACAGACAGCGTGGTGGCCAATTGCCCGGACATTAAATTCCGCCCTGTGGGCGATGTCGTCTTGAAAGGCAAACTCACACCGGTCGGCTTATACAACCCGATCAGCGAAGAAGATTCGAAATCTGAACTCTTCAGACGCTACATGGAAGTTTATGCGCTGCTGAAAAAAGAAGCGCCTGAAGCCTCAGATGCCGTACGCAAACTTCATTCTGAATACCCCGATGACCCCTTGGTCTGTTTCCACTTCGAACGCGTGGAATCCGGCTTGAACACTAGTCTGGTGGTCATGGATGACAAATAACCAAAAACCCTTGCGTGGTTTTTCAAACCGAGGATGCGCAGTGAAACGTAATAAAAATAAAAGCTTGGAAACAACAATAAAACACAGCACGCTGGCGGCCAGTCTGTTCGCCGCCGGCTGCGGCATGAATGCCGCCTGGGCACAAGCCCAACTGCCCACGGAGCAACAACGCCAGCAATTTGAGCAGCAGTCCCGCGAAAGGGTGCCAGCGCCCCTGCCGCGCACACCCAATTTCGATTTGCGCATTCAGGCCCCGGAAAAATCCGCCCTGCCAAAGTCGGTTGAGGAAATCCAGTTTGAAGTCAAAGGCTTTGAATTTGAAGGCATGAGCTACTTCAGCACTGAAGAAACCATGGCGTTGTTCCAAGCGCTGGTAGATCAAAAAACCAGTCTGGAAGCCGTGCGCAACGCGGCCGACCAACTGGAAAAAAAATACCGTGACCTTGGTTTTTTCCTGACCCGCGTGTTCATTCCGCCACAACAGGTCAAAGACGGCGTATTCAAGATACGCGTCATTGAAGGCTACATCGGGCAAGTGTTCGTGGAGGGCCCCAGCGAGGGCATGAACAACCAGATCACCCAACTCACCGCAGCCTTGATCAACAAAAAACCCTTGGACCTGGCCACGCTGGAAAGGGTGTTGCTGCTCATCAACGACATTCCCGGTGCCAGTGGCTCCGGGGTGCTGCGTCAGGGTGCTGAATTGGGTACCTCAGACCTCGTCATTACAGCGGCGCCTTCCCCCGACAGCAACGTGCTCACCTTCAGCAACACCGGTTCCAACAGCACCGGCCCCTTGTCGCTGAACTACAACGGCAACTTTCAACAACCCTTTGGACAAACCGGCTCACTGAATTTCGGCCTGACCGGAACCGGCAGCCGCATGGAAGAAGTACAGTCGGCGGTGGTGCGCTACAGCAACGCCATTGGTGGCAGCGGGCTTCAGGGCAGTTTCGGTGGCCTGGCGTCTCGCGCCCTGCCCGGCGGCTCTGCCAAGCCTTTGGACATTCGCAGCGACTCCTATTCCATTTCGCCACGTTTGCGCTACCCGCTGCAACGTTCCCGCAGCAGTTCCGTGTATGTGGATTTGGGCTTGTCCGTGAATCGCAGCTTCACCACGCTGGCAGGCCAACCCTTAAGCAACAGCCGCAGCTCGGTGGCGGAACTCACTGGTTCGTGGGCCTTGAACGGCTGGCTGGACGGCACCCAAAACTTCAGCGTCAGCATGTTCAAAGGCACAGGGCTTTTTACACCCAGCCGCGAAGACGCTCCGCTGACAGACCCAGGCTTCACCCAGCGTTTCACCAAATACGTCGGCAACTTCACACGAACACAAACCCTGCCAAACAACTTCAGCTTACAGATGCAGGTGTCCGGGCAGTACCTGCCTTCCGATCAAAAACTGGCCGCCAGTGAATCGGTGGCCTTTGGCGGACCCTTCATCGGTCGTGGTTTTGATGCTGCCCACATTGCCGGTGACAGAGGCGTGGGCGGTCTGCTGGAATTGCGTTACGACTCTGCCGTTGAATTGGCACCAACCATAGGCAAAATCCAGTTTTATGGTTCCTTTGACCATGCAAACGCCTATATTTTGGGCAAACAACGGGCAGATGGTCAGGCCTTGACCGAATTTCAGGCCAGACAACTCACCTCAAAAGCGGTCGGCATGCGCTTTCCTTTCCTGAAAGACAACCTGGTTGATCTGCAAGTGGCAGACGCGCATCGCAAACTTACGAATGAAGATGCACGCCGCAACCCGCGTTTTCTGATCAACGTCATGATGCGTTTCTAACAACGCCCGGTTAGCTTCAGCAGAGCTCGATGGCCATGGCCGTGGCCTCGCCACCGCCTATGCACAGGCTGGCCACGCCGCGCTTGCCGCCCTGGTGTTTCAGCACACCCATCAGGGTGGCCAGAATGCGGGCACCACTGGCTCCAATGGGGTGACCCAAAGCACAGGCCCCACCGTGCATGTTCACCCGCTCCGCAGGCAAGTCCATGGACTTGATGGCGGCCAATGTCACCACCGCAAACGCCTCGTTGATCTCAAACGCATCAACATCCCCCACAGACCAACCCACCTGTTTCAACAATTTTTCCATGGCACCCACAGGCGCGGTTGTAAACAACGCCGGGGCTTGAGCAAAAGAGGTGAAACCTAGAATTTTGGCCACGGGCTTTAAGCCCAGCCGCACACCTTCTGCTTCTGTCACCAGAACCAAGGCGGCTGCACCGTCCGAAATTGAGGAACTGTTGGCCGCTGTTACGGTGCCATCCGGCTTGAAGGCCGGTTTAAGGCCGGGAATTTTTTCAGGCCGTGCGCGTCCGGGTTGCTCATCCACGTTCACCAGACTTGTCTGACCTTTTTCTTTCACCGGTACGCCTGCGATTTCCCATTCAAACGCACCGTTTTTAATGGCTGCCAGCGAACGTCGCAGCGATTCCAGTGCGAAGTTGTCCTGCGCTTCACGACTGAAACCAAAACCGGCGGCGCAATCTTCGGCAAAACTGCCCATCAAACGACCCTTTTCATAGGCGTCTTCCAAGCCGTCCAGAAACATGTGGTCCATCACCCTGTCGTGCCCCATCCGCAAGCCCGCCCTGGCTTTTGGCAGCAAATAGGGCGCATTGCTCATGCTCTCCATGCCGCCGGCCACCGCTGCCTTGAAAGAGCCAGCCAACAGGCCTTCACACGCCAGCATCACCGCCTTCATGCCGGAGCCGCACATTTTATTGACGGTGGTGGCTGCAGCGGACAAAGGCAACTTTGCACCCAAGGCCGCCTGGCGCGCCGGGGCCTGCCCCAAACCAGCCGGCAGCACACACCCCATGATCACCTCGTCAATGTCAGCCGGGCTTAAACCAGAGCGCGACACTGCATTTGCAATTGCATTTGCACCCAGTTCGGGCGCACTCAGCGCCGACAAACCTCCTTGAAAACTACCCATCGGTGTTCTTGCAACACCCACGATCCATATATTCATCATTACCCCCGTTTAGGTAGTATCCCCCCTAACAGTAGGGAATCTTCTTACGCAACACTGCCACTACTATGCTTCCTATCAAACAGACAAATCAACAGGAGCAAAAAAAATGGCAAACCAACAAGCCACAGCACGCAAAGCCGCAGACCGTCAGGAAATTGTAACAACAACTGTCGGTGCAAACATTGCCGCCAACAACGCAAACATGATTTCATCCATGGCCCCGAAAGCCGTTAGCAAATCAGGCAACGCTTCCACTCAAAAATCGCTGGATGAAATTGCAGCGGAAGCCGGCATGGACAATGAACTGGCAGCAGGCACAGGCGAAGAAGAAGTGCTGATTGCCGAGGTTGCAGCAGAAGAAGGTGCAACCGCTGGTTTGTTTGGTGGTTTGGGTGTTGCCGCCGGTGTAGACGTTGCCGCCACAGGCGGTCTTGCTGCGCTGGGTCTTGCCTCTGGTTTGAGCACCGGCAGTGGCGACGGCGTGGAAGGCCTGAACAACCCTGCTGGCCCCACACTGCAAGTGGCCGGCGTTAATTCAACGGGCCTGAATATTGGCCCTTCTGCAAATGGTGCTGGCGCGCAGGGCTTGAACCTTGGCAATACCAGTGTCACCGTGGGCGGTGGCAAAGATGGGGTGGCCACCGTGAGCCAATTGTCACTGATCGATCCAAGCGCTCCCTTGCCTTCAGGCAACCCCATCAGCGTGGACCCGATCACCCAGCAACTGGACTTGAATCTGGGCCCACTGGGTCGGATTACAGCAGGTTTGAATCCGGAATCGCTTTCCGGCGACGTCCTTACATTGGTAAACGGATTGACCAGCGGTAACGTGGAACTGGAGCAGGTCTTGATGTTGGACATTCCCACCAGTATTGCGGGCATGGATATTCCAATTACAAGCACACTGAACGACGGTCTGGCTCAGGCAGGCGATGCGCTTGCACCCGTAACAGACGCCTTGTTCGGCGCCTTGGGTTCTGGTCTGCCAGAAGGCAGTTCCAACCCCTTGGAAGCGATTCCTGTCCTGGGCGACGTTATCAGTGAAGGCCCAGCGGCCTTGGCTGGCATTCCGGTGCTTGGCGACGTTGCTGCCCAACTGGCCGGTTCTTTGCCCGTTGATGCTGTTGGCGGTGGTTTGTCCACAGACGCGCTTGCCGGTGGCCAACCCATCGACAACGTTCCGCTGCTCGGACCCGTACTTGATCAGGTCACCGGTTTGCTGGGTGGCGCCTCACCTGTTGGCGATTTGCCAATCGGCGCCGGCACAGAAATTCCAAGCACGGTACCGGAACTTGATCTGGTGACCAACCAGGTCACTTCTGCCATCAACTCGGCTGCGTCAGGTGAAAACCCGCTGTCTCCTGTGCTTTCAGCCCTGCCTGTCTGACAGTTACAAACACGGCCCGAAGCCAACCCGTTTTCGTAGGTTGGCTTTTTTTTATGAGCACCATGATTTGTAAATCATGTTCACAAACTGATCTCCCACCATCCTCTAAACTTGGGTGTCAATCATTCTTAGGCAGCGAATTGTGGCAACTCGTGAAGAAACACTTTTAAAATCTGATCAAGGCCAGTCCAAGCCTGAAACTGGCAAGGAAGCCCCGATTTTCAAAAATACCCTAACGCCAACCGACACCAAGGTGAGAATCACACCAAAGGCCCCGGAAGAGCAGGGAGGGGCAAATGTTGCTGAAGCAGGGGCGGACAACGACGACGGACTTGAGTCCGGAGACTCGGTCGAAGAAATCATTCTGGAGGAAGCCGAAATTGCAGAAGCCGGTGCGTCACAAGGTCTGTTCGGAGGCTTGGGGCTTGCGGCTGGTGCCGATGTAGCAGCAACCGGCGGCCTTGCTTCCCTGGGTCTGCTGTCTGGTCTGACAGGCGGGGGCGGCGGCGATGAGCCCATCGAAGTTCCACCCAAACCGAGCGTGCAATTGGCAGGCGTTGACTCTGACGGCCTGACAGTCGGTCCCTCTGCGGACGGCTCAGGACCGCAAGGCCTGAATCTGGAAAACACGAATGTAAGCTTGGGCGCAGGCAAGGAAACCCTTGTAACCGTCAGCGAAGTGTCTTTGATAAACCCTGACGCACCAGTGCCCACAGGCAACCCCTTGAGTGTGGACCCCGCAACACAACAACTGAGTGCGAATTTGGGCCCGGTGGGTGAGATTGCGTTGGGCGCAACACCAGAGGCGGTCACCGCAAGCCTTATTCCTTTGGCCAACTCACTGACCAGCGGCAATATCGAACTGGAAAAAGTGGTGCAGCTGGATGTGCCCACCAATATCGCAGGCACTGATGTACCCATTACAAGCACATTGAACGACGGACTAACCCAATTGGGTGATGCGCTTTCACCAGTCACTGATGCGCTTTCCGGCGCGCTCGGCAGCGGCTTGCCCGATGGTGGCAGCAATCCTCTGGAAGGCGTTCCACTGCTCGGAGACTTGATAGATCAGGGACCTGCCGCATTGGCCGGCATACCTGTCATCGGTGATGTGGTTGCACAACTTGAGGGCTCGTTGCCTTTAGATGCAGTTACCGGCGGAACTTCAGGCGGGGATGGCCAGCCCATCGACAATGTTCCACTGCTGGGGCCCGTACTTGAGCAAGCCACAGGGATTTTGGGAGGTCCTTCGCCCATAGGACCGTTGCCAGTAGGCAACGGCACCGAAATTCCAACCACAGTGCCTGAATTGGACTTGGTGACCAACCAAGTCACGTCCGCCATCAATTCAACGGCGGCAGGCGAAAATCCGCTGGCGCCGATTGTTTCGGCACTGCCGATTTAACCAAACCTACGTAGTTAGGGTGTAGTTAAGGCGGGGTTGGCAACCCCGCTGGTTAAATCAGGAAACTGCGTCTGCAGCCAGTTTGTGCTGGTTGCGGACATACTCTTCCTTATAACGGATAGCGTCCCAGTCGATGGCAAGCAGCTTGTCGATTTCTGGCTGCAAACGCTTGCCCCAATCGTCCACGGGCACATCATCTTCCAGATCAATGGCCAGATTGATGGCCGCATGAACCACCGCCGCTGTTTTTGGAGCACCTTCAGCCAAAGGCTGAACGTAGTGGCGAATGGTCTGGCAGATCTCATCAGGCAACTTCCAGCGCAGCGCGATTTCAGCACCCACCTCACCGTGGTGAAAACCCAATTTCTCTTTTTCCAGCATGGCGCGGTCTGAAGCAGACTGGTCTTTGCAGGAACCGTCTATTTCCAAAGCCACTTCAGGAAATACCGCATGAATTGAAAGCACACCCAAACCATGCATCAACGCCGCTGTGTAGGAGGTTTCCGGATCTACGCGAACTTTGCGGGCCAGATCTTTGGCGATGTAACTGGACAACAGACTGATTTTCCAGAAACGCCCCATGTCAAAGCCAGGAATGGAGGTGAAACTGCCAATCAGGCCGGAGGCAATTACCAGCGTTCGCACGGCATCAAGTCCGACCAAGGTAATGGCATCATCAACGCCCCTCACCTTTTTTTGCAAGCCGAAATGCGCCGCGTTCGCCAGACGCAGCACCTTGGCTGACATGGCAGGGTCTTTTTGCAGCGGGGTGGTGATTTCCGAAATCTCCACGTCTTTCTTGTTCAGCGTTGCGAGAACTTCCTGCAACACTCTGGGGATGGACGGCAACGCCCTTGCGCTGTCGAACATCTTTTCCATCGGGGTCATTGCAATGCTCCTGTCGTGTGTCTAACTGCTTTTTTTATGTATAAATCCGAATGCTCTGATTTTCCAGAAAAACCGACCGCTTGAGACAGGCCAACCCTAAACAATCTTTACACAGCCCCTTCAACCAAGCCGGATTGATGCGCTTGCTGGTCTGCATGGTAGCTTGAACGCACCAAAGCGCCCACTGCCGCATGCTGGAAGCCCATATCGTAGGCTGCCTTTTCAAACATCGCAAATGTGTCGGGATGTACATAGCGGCGAACAGGCAAATGGTGCGCCGAAGGCGCCAGATACTGACCCAAAGTCAGCATGTCCACCTGATGCGCACGCATGTCGCGCATCACCTGAAGAATCTCGTCGTCGGTTTCCCCCAAGCCTAACATCAGTCCAGACTTGGTTGGCACATTGGGATGCGATTTTTTAAAATCTTGCAGCAATTTCAGGGAATGGGCGTAATCAGAGCCCGGTCTGGCCTCTTTGTACAGCCGCGGCACTGTTTCCAGGTTGTGATTCATGACATCAGGGGGGGCTTGTTCAAAAATACCGAGCGCGCGGTCCAGACGACCTCGAAAATCGGGTACCAACACCTCAATGCGGGTACTTGGAGAATATTGACGGGTTTTGCTGATGCACTCCACGAAATGGGCGGCACCACCATCGCGCAGATCGTCTCTGTCCACGGAAGTGATCACAACATAATTCAAGCGCAGCGCCGCAATGGTTTTGCCAAGGTTTTCAGGTTCGCTGGCATCCAGCGGGTCTGGCCGGCCGTGGCCCACATCACAAAAGGGGCAGCGACGGGTGCATTTGTCGCCCATGATCATGAACGTGGCCGTGCCTTTTCCAAAACACTCGCCAATATTGGGGCAGGAGGCCTCTTCGCACACAGTGTGCAAATTGTGCTCGCGCAATATTTGTTTGATTTCATGAAAACGGCCTGTGGGAGACGCCGCTTTAACGCGGATCCAGTCCGGTTTTTTCAACGTTTCTGCCGGAACGATCTTGATGGGAATGCGCGCTGTCTTGGCCGCAGCCTTTTGCTTCAGGGTGGGATCGACAACCGGTGGGTTGGACATTAAAACTCCTTGGGAATAGCTGCTTATGGCATGGCACTGGTGGCCTGCTCGGCGGATCGCGCCTGCTGCAGACCGGTTACTAGATGTCGCGTTAATCTGTCTGCAACATCATCCAGCGCTATTTTAACACCGGCAGATTTCAAATCCACCGTCTTGAGTCCTTCGTAACCACAGGGGTTTATACCAAGAAACGGTTGTAAATCCATGTCCACATTCAGCGACAAGCCATGGTAGGCGCAGCCCTGCCGTACCTTGATGCCCAAGGCAGCCACTTTGGCCAAGCCACCGGGCGCACTGTCCCAGGGCAGGTAGACCCCTGGCGCAGACTCCTTTCTGCAGGCATGAGGCAGACCGATTTCGCGCAAGGTCTCAATCAGCACTTGCTCCAGCAGCGTCACGTATTCCCGCACCCTCAAGCCGTAACGTCTTAAGTCCAGCAAAGGGTAAACCACGAGCTGACCGGGGCCGTGGTAGGTGACCTGTCCGCCACGGTCTGTTTTTACCAACGGAATCTGGCCCGCATCAAGCACATGGCTGTGCAGCCCAGCCAACCCCAAGGTGTAGACCGGGTGGTGTTGCGTCAGCCAAACAACATCGGCGCAAGCCGGTGTGCGATCAACCGTGTAGGTTTTCATGTCGGACCACACGCGCATGTAGTCAGTCAGCCCCAGATGGTTTATCTTAGGATCGTCGGTCATTTGCACTGGCAACAGGTTTTTCATAACGGCAGGTTATAGGTAAACAAGGTAAACAAGATGTCTGAAGATTCCATCGAATGGTTTGACGTCGACGGTCGCATTGCCCGTCGAGCCGCCAGTCTGCTCGGTTTGCCACAAGTGCCCATCAAGGCCTTGTCAAAAAACGAATCGGAACAGATTCTTGACCACATGCTATCACTGGGCAGCGAAGACCGGCGCTTGCGTTTCGGCAACAAGCTCTCGGATGCAGGCGTTACCCGCTACATCGACTCCATCGACTTTGAAAAAGATGCGCTGTTTGGCGTGTTCGACCAAAACCGGCGACTGCGGGCGTTCTGCCACCTTGCCATTCTGGAATATCAAGGCTTGAAAGCCGGTGAGTTGGGTTTGTCCGTGGACCCCGAGTTTCGCGGGCACGGCATCGGCAGTATTTTATTTGCCCGCGCCACCAACCACGCACGCGTGGAAGGCATAGAAAGAATTTTTATCCACTGCCTGATGGAAAACGAGAGCATGCTGAAAATCGCCTTCAAGGCGGGCATGGAAGTGGAATCAGGGCAGGGTGAATGCGAGGCGCACTTGTGCCTGCCACCGTCAGGCGCCGGTACTGTCATTCGCGAATTCATGCATGAACAAATGGCGGTTTTCGACACCATGTTCAAGCGACAGATACACCGCGTCAAAGACTGGGCCGAATGGACGGGCGACAAAACCAGTGCGATTGTCACCTCGGTGGCCGACTTGCCAGGCAACATCGTCAGCACCGTGTCTGAAATTCCAGGGGCCATCGGTCATGCGCTGGAAAAAATTCCAGACGCCATTTCCAGCACTGTCTCTTCTACCGTCGATATGCTGCCGGACGTCATTACTGAAACCGCGAAAATGGTGCCCGATGCCTTGAACTCAACCGCAGAAGTGGTGAGCCCGATGACCTTTCTTGCCACCAGCAAGAAAGGCGAAAGCGACATTGACCGCATGATCCGGGAAATGCCGCCACCCACCGAGGAAAAAACCTGAGTACCGCGTTTACATGCTACGCCGGTACTGCCCCCCCACCTCAAACAAGGCGGCGGTGATCTGCCCCAGGGAACACACCCGCACCGCCCCCACCAACGCGGCAAACACATTGCCGTTGTTAATGACACAGGCTTTTAGCGATTCCAGCTCAGCCTGACTCACATCCTCGTGTTGTGCATGGAAATCTGCCAGTCGGGTCAGTTGGCTCTGTTTTTCGCTGTCGGTTGAGCGGGCCAACTCCAAACTGGCCGGCACAGTTTCTCCCTGCGGGCTTCTGAAGGTATTGACGCCGATAATGGGCAATTCCCCAGTGTGCTTGAGCATTTCATAGTGCATGGATTCGTCCTGAATCTTGCCGCGCTGGTAACCGGTTTCCATGGCACCCAATACACCGCCGCGCTCGGAAATGCGCTCAAACTCGGAGAGCACCGCCTCTTCCACCAGTTCCGTGAGTTCATCCATCACAAAAGCGCCCTGATTCGGGTTTTCGTTTTTCGACAGACCCCACTCGCGGTTAATAATCATTTGTATCGCCATGGCACGGCGCACAGATTCTTCGGTGGGCGTGGTGATGGCTTCATCATAAGCGTTGGTGTGCAGGCTGTTACAGTTGTCATAAACCGCAATCAGCGCCTGCAAGGTGGTGCGGATGTCGTTGAACGCAATTTCCTGGGCATGCAGCGACCGGCCACTGGTTTGAATGTGGTATTTCAACTTCTGGCTGCGCTCATTGGCGCCGTACCGTTCGCGCATGGCCACCGCCCAAATGCGGCGTGCCACACGGCCCAGCACGGTGTATTCAGGGTCCATGCCATTGGAGAAGAAGAAACTCAGGTTGGGCGCAAAATCGTCAATTTTCATGCCGCGCGCCAAGTAGCCCTCTACAAAAGTAAAACCATTGGACAAAGTAAACGCCAACTGGGAGATCGGGTTCGCACCCGCTTCTGCAATGTGGTAGCCGGAAATGGAGACGGAATAAAAATTTCGAATCTGATGGTCAATAAAATACTGCTGAATGTCACCCATCACCTTCAAGCTGAATTCTGTTGAAAAAATACAGGTGTTCTGCCCCTGGTCTTCCTTGAGAATATCGGCCTGAACAGTACCGCGTATGGCGGCCAGGGTTTTGGCTTCCAGCGTGGTGCGTTCTTGCGCCGAAGGTTCGCGGCCTTGCTCAGCCTTGAACTTGTCCACCTGCTGGTCTATGGCCGTATTCAAGTACATGGCCAAAATGGTGGGGGCGGGCCCGTTGATGGTCATGGAAACACTGGTGGCCGGGTCGCACAGGTCAAAACCTGAATACAACACTTTCATGTCTTCCAGCGTGGCAATGCTTACGCCGCTGTTGCCCACCTTGCCGTACACGTCGGGTCTGGGGTCGGGGTTGTTGCCGTACAAGGTCACTGAATCAAAGGCTGTGGACAAGCGTTTGGCCGGCATGCCCTCTGAAAGCAAGTGAAAGCGCTTGTTGGTGCGAAAGGCATCGCCCTCACCGGCGAACATGCGAGTGGGGTCCTCGCCCTCACGCTTGAATGGAAAAACACCGGCGGTGAACGGAAAATAACCGGGCAGGTTTTCCAGTGCCAGAAATTTGAACAATTCAGCGGCGTCTTCATATTTCGGCAAACTGACCGTGCGTATTTTATTGCCGCACAGGGTGGTGTGGGTCAGCGCGGTGCGAATGTCACGGTCGCGAATGCGCACCACATGCTCATCACCGGCATACGCGGCCTGCGTGTCCTGCCACTGCGCCAATGTCTGTTTCACCCACGGCTCAAGCCGCGCTTCACGCGTGGCTGCCAGACGTTCCAGTGCCGCCTGCACGTCGCCAGAGTCCGTTTGCGCCGTGGCGCCCGCCGCCAGCATGCGTTGCGACGCCCTTAACTGCTCAATTTCTCGCACTAGACCGGCCTGCTGTCGGACGCGCTGCTTGTACCCCCGCACGGTTTCGGTAATTTCAGCCAGATAGCGCACCCGTTGCCCGGGCACAATGGGTTGCTGCGCCGTGGAGTATCGGGTGCTGACCACAGGCAACAGACCGGCCGCCACAGGCAGCCCTTTTGCAGCCAACGCATCCCTGAGGTGCTGGTACAAAGCGGTTACGCCATCGTCGTTAAAACGGCTGGCCTGGGTTCCGAACACAGGCATGTGCTCAAGCGGCTCCATCCAGGCTTCGCGGTTGCGCTGCACTTGCTTGGAAACGTCACGCAGGGCGTCCTGAGATCCCTTGCGATCGAATTTGTTGATGGCCACCGCATCGGCGAAATCGAGCATGTCGATTTTTTCCAACTGGCTGGGGGCACCGAAGTCTGGCGTCATCACATACAGGCTGGTGTCTACATGCGGCACAATAGCGGCATCGCCCTGACCAATGCCGGACGTTTCAACCACCACCAGATCAAAGCCTGCCGCCCTGCACGCGGCCAACACACCCGGCAGGGCTGCTGAAATTTCACTGCCTGCAGCCCGTGTTGCCAGCGAACGCATGAACACCTTGCGGCCCGCGTCCTTGACTGTGCCATCCACACCAAAGCGTGGCCAAGGGTTGATGGCATTCATCCGGATGCGGTCACCCAATAATGCGCCGCCGCTTTTGCGGCGCGAGGGGTCGATTGAAATCACCGCCACGCTAAGGCTGTCGCCCAAGTCGAGACGGAAGCGGCGAATCAACTCATCGGTCAGGCTGGATTTTCCGGCGCCGCCGGTGCCGGTTACGCCCAGCACCAGCGTTTTTGCAGTTTTCGCTGTTTCCCCTAAGGCAGACAATACATCCCCAGAACAGGTGCCCGCCTCAATGGCGGTAATGGTGCGCGACAACGCTCGCCACGCCGCTTCGCTGTGCCCCTGCAGGCTGGACACGTCTTTGGCATAGGCCTGTGTAATGTCCACATCAGCGCGGCGCAACATGTCTGCAATCATGCCCTGTAAACCCATTTTCTGGCCATCTTCCGGGCTGTAGATGCGCGTTACGCCATAGGCCTGCAACGCTTGTATTTCAGAGGCAATGATGACGCCACCGCCACCGCCGAACACCCGGATGTGCTCGCCGCCTCGGCTGCGCAGCTGGTCCATCATGTATTTAAAAAACTCGGTGTGCCCGCCCTGATAAGAACTCACGGCAATGCCCTGAACATCCTCTTCCAGCGCGGCTGTCACAATTTCATCCACAGAACGGTTGTGGCCCAAATGCACCACCTCAGCGCCCATGCCCTGCAAAATTCGCCGCATGATGTTGATGGAGGCGTCATGTCCGTCGAACAAGGACGCCGCGGTAACAAACCTGACTTTGTGCACAGGTACGTGGGTATTGGGGTCTTCGCCCTGCAATGCATTGGCATCGGATAAATTGGTCATGATCGCCTCTGAAAACTCTATTCTTGTAAATGGTAAACAGAATACTGCTTTACGTTTACGTAAACGTCAATTAGAAAAAAATGAAAAGGCATGTATTAAAAACACCCTCAAACAATCGATGTAAAGGAAAAAACAGCCAAAGTGCCACGCAAGTTCGGTAAAAAATTCACCACCTTGCCGTTGGCAAACACTTCACGGCCCGTGATGCGCAAACCGATGCGCTGAGCAAGAATTTCGAAATCAGCCACGGTACACAAGTGAATGTTGGGCGTATTGAACCACTCATAGGGCAAATGCTTGCTGACCGGCATGTGACCGGTTGCAATGGACCAGACATGAAACCAGTGGCCGAAGTTCGGGAAAGACACAATGCCGACTCGCCCCACCCTGGAAATTTCCTTGAGAATTTCTTCTGTATTGCGCATTGACTGCAGGGTCAGCGACAAGATAACCACATCAAAAGACTGGTCGTCGAACATTGCCAAGCCGGCTTCCAGATCTTGCTGAATGACATTTACGCCATTTTGTATGCAGCGCCACACCTTGGCATCGTTGATTTCAACACCATAACCTGTGACCTGCCGGTTTTTTTTCAGGCGCGCCAGCAAGGAACCATCTCCGCAACCCAGATCGAGCACGCGGCTGCCCACAGGCACCCACTGCTCAATGAGGTCAAGGTCTGAGCGGTAATGCTGCAATGTGTTTGCGAGATTCATGCGCCCACCTCTGCGGCCACGCGCTCAAAGTAGGCTCTCACCACGTTGTGGTAGCGCTCATCGGCCAATAAAAACGCATCGTGACCGTGGGGTGCGTCAATTTCCGCATACACCACATCCCGCTGGTTTTTTAGCAATGCCTGCACCATTTCGCGGGTGCGCTCCGGCGCAAAACGCCAGTCGGTACTGAAGGACACCATCAGGAATTTGGCCTCCACCGGCTTTAGCGCCAGCGTCAGATTCCCCTGCGTGTGGCGGGCCGGGTCGAAATAGTCCAGCGCCTTGGTAATCAGCAGGTAGGTGTTGGCATCGAAGTAGTCGGCGAACTTGTCGCCTTGGTAGCGCAAATAAGATTCCACTTCAAAATCAACACCATAGTCAAACTTGTATTCCCCTGTTCGCAGTGCACGCCCGAATTTCTCAGACATGTCGTCGCCAGACAGATAAGTGATGTGACCCACCATTCTGGCCAAACGCAAGCCCCGGCGGGGCACCACACCATGGCTGTAGTAGTCGCCACCATGAAAATCCGGATCTGTAACAATGGCCTGTCTGGCCACGTCGTTGAATGCAATGTTCTGCGCCGATAATTTCGGCGTGGAAGCAATCACTGCACAATTTGCCACCCGCTTCGGGTAACGTAACGACCATTCCAGGGCCTGCATGCCGCCCAAACTGCCGCCCATCACAGCGGCGAAGCGCTCAATGCCAAAATAGTCGGCCAGGCGGGCCTGCGCATTGACCCAGTCTTCCACCGTAACAACCGGAAAAGAGGCACCATAAGGTTGCCCGGTTGCAGGGTTTACGGTTCTGGGCCCGGTCGAACCGAAACACGACCCGAGGTTGTTCACGCCAATCACAAAAAACCGCTGCGTATCCACGGGTTTGCCCGGGCCTATCATGTTGTCCCACCAGCCCATGTTGGCAGGCGTGCCCTCGTAAAAACCCGCCACATGGTGTGACGCATTCAGGGCGTGGCAGACCAATATCGCATTGGATTTGTCCGCATTCAATTCACCGTAGGTTTCCACCATCAGCTCATAGGGGCCGAAATCCTGACCACAGGTCAGCGCCAGCGGCGTTTCGAAACGAACCGGAAAAGGTTTGACCAGACCTACGGAAGAAGACGGAAAACTCACGGGAATATCAACTTTTAAAATCAGGCTAGCAGTGTATTCTGTCGGGCGGCGCTTGGCAAAAAGCTAGGCGTCCGAGATCTGTTTCATGGCAATGGCAATTCTTGCCGGGTCGTGGGTGCGCAGCACTCGTCCCACCGCTTTTTCAATGTCGGCCAAGGTGGTTTTAAGCACCACTTCCTTCACATCAAGCAACTGGCTGGCGTGAACTGAAAAGTTCTTCAGCCCCATGCCCAGCAACAAGCGGGTAACCCGCACGTCGCCCGCCATCTCGCCGCAAATACTCACCGGAATGCCCGCCTTGCGCCCCGCGGTAATGGTGTCGTTCAACAAACGCAACACAGCCGGGTGCAAGGGGTCATACATGAAGGCAACACTGGCGTCGACCCGGTCAATGGCAAGCACATATTGAATCAGATCATTGGTTCCGACCGATAGAAAATCCATCCGGGACGTCAGCATTGGCAAGCACAGCGCAGCCGCCGGCACCTCCACCATGGCACCCACCGGCACCGGGTCTTCAATGGCAAGCCCTTTTAACTGCAATTGCTGCTTGGCCATTGCAATGTAATTCAGCGACTGCTGTATTTCCCGGGTGTTGCTGATCATCGGCAACAAAATTCGCACAGGCCCGTGCACGGACGCACGCAAAATGGCGCGCAACTGCGTCAGGAAAATGGTGGGCTCTGCCAGGCAAAAACGAATGGAGCGCAAACCCAGCGCAGTGTTTGTTGAAGGCGGTGGGGCTGCATGCGCTTCGTCTGTTTGCAGCGTTTTGTCGGCACCCAGATCCAGCGTGCGCACTGTCACGGTCTTGCCTTTCATGGCTTTGACCACCGAGCTGTAACTTTCATACTGCTCGTCTTCGGACGGCCAGTCTTTCCGGTTCATGAACAGGAACTCAGAGCGGAACAGGCCCACGCCATCGGCACCAACCTCCATCACCTGCTTCATGTCTTCCGGCAACTCAATGTTGGCAAACAATTCAATGCGCGAACCGCACACCGTTTGTATCGGTGTGTCCTTGAGCCGTTGCAGACGTTGCCGGGACAAAGCCAGCAAGGCCTTCTTGCGGCGGTATTCTTCCACCACAATGTCATCGGGGTCGATGAGCGCCACACCCGCCTTGCCATCCACCACCGCCAACTCGCCGTGACGAATCATGGTACTGGCATGGCTCACACCCACAACCGCAGGAATGTTCAAACTGCGCGCCAAAATTGCCGTGTGCGACGTTGCGCCACCCACGTCAGTGACGAAAGCCGCCACAGAACGGTCGCGCAACTGCATCATGTCGGCAGGGGAAATGTCATGCGCCACCAGCACCCAGGGCTCTTCGCCGCTGGTACCGGATTCCGGCAAGGGGCAAACGGAGGCACCGCGCAGCGATTTCATCACCCGTTCCACCAACTGCTGAATATCGGCATTGCGTTCGCGCAGGTAGGAATCTTCAATGGCTTCAAACTGCGCCATCAGGTTTTCCTTCTGAATGATCAGTGCCCACTCCGCATTGATTTTTCTTTGTTCGACCAACACCTTGGGTTGCTCGGACAACGCTGGGTCGCGCAGAATCAGGGAGTGCAGGTTGAGCAAGGCATCGACTTCAGCGGGGGTGTCTGCAGGCAGGTCTGCCCGCAACGCATCGAGTTCGTCAAGAACTTCCTTGACGGCGACATCAAAGCGCTTTTGTTCACTGACAATGTCTTCTGGCGCACGCAGCGTCAGGCGCGGCACATCGTGCGATGCCGTTCCCCAAACCAATGCACGTCCAATGGCTATCCCTCTTGAAACAGATATGCCATGAAGAGCCAGCGTCATCCCCGTCTCCTTCGGTTAAAAGGCTTATTCACCTTCACCGAACTTATTGTCAATTAATCCTATGACGGCCTCGAGTGCCTTTTTTTCATCGGCACCACTGGCCTCGATCAGCACCTCGGCGCCCTTGCCTGCCGCCAGCATCATGACACCCATGATACTTTTTGCGTTTACACGCCGACCAGCCTTGGAAATCCAGATGTCGCAAGGAAACGCACCCGCGGTTTGCGTCAGCTTGGCTGAAGCGCGCGCGTGCAAACCCAATTTATTGCTGATGGTAATCGCCTGCTGGACCATGTTTATCACTTACGTTGGTATTTTGTTTCTGTTGCGGCAGGGCGCCGCTGCTCACAATCCCGTTTCGTCCACCTAAAACAGCTTTCTCCGCCAGAGACTGCAATGTTTGATCGCGGTATGTCAATGTGCGCAGCAACATAGGCGCGTTCAAACCGGAAATAAGCGCGCACTGGCTGCCCGTGTAGGCGGAGGCCACTTCCATGGCCAGGTTACAGGGCGTCGCGCCAAACAAATCCGACAACAACAGCACGCCGGTGCCGGCATCCACACTTTCAACGGCGCGCAACAACTTTTCCCGCGCCTTGAGCAGATCGGCATCAGGCAAAACATCAATGGCGACCACACGCTCTGGTGTTTTCCCCAGAATGTGCTCAATGCAGGACAACATTGCACTGGCCACAGGCGCATGCGCAACCAACACAAGACCGGCCATCATTACCCGGCACCTTGTTGGCTTCGCAGACCCAGCACGGTCAGCAGCGTGTCCATGAACAATCCGGCGACATCGAATCCGGTTTGCATCTCAATTTCCCTAAAACAAGTCGGACTGGTGACATTCACCTCAGTCAGGTAGTCGCCAATCACATCCAACCCCACCAGAAACAAGCCGCGTTGCGCCAGCACCGGGCCCAGCGTTTCTGCAATCTCAACTTCCCTGGCGGACAAGGCCTGCGCGCGGGCAGTACCTCCAGCCGCCAGATTGCCCCGGTGTTCTCCCGCTTTTGGCAAACGCGCCAGCGCGAAAGGAACCGGCTTTCCCTGTATCAACAATACACGTTTGTCGCCTTGGGCAATCTCTGGAATATAACGCTGAACCATCACGGTTTGTGCACCCCGCTTGTTCACGGATTCCAGAATGACACCAATGTTGGGATCGTCCTTGTGCAACCTGAAAATGGATTCCCCGCCCATGCCATCAAGTGGCTTGAGAATGGCAATGCCTTCAGCTTCCAGAAATTCGCGCACCTGTTCTGCCCGGCGCGTCACCAAGGTTGGCACTGTGAATTGCGGAAACTGTGCAATTGAAAACTTTTCATTGTGGTCGCGAATAGCCGAGGGACGGTTAAAAACCCGAGCCCCCTCCCGCTCCGCCTGCTCCAGCAGCCAGGTGGACGCCACAAACTCCGCATTAAACGGCGGATCCTTGCGCATTACCACCGCCGACAAGGCACGCAGCGGCAGGGTTTGTTCAGCCAGCACGATGCAGCACGGGTTGCCCAGCATATCAATGCTGACCCAACGTACCCAACCCGTCACACCTCTGGCCTGACTCCATGACAAGCCACCGTCTTCAATCACGCCCACCCGCAAGCCTCGCTTTTGCGCAGCCTCCATCATTGCCAGCGTGCTGTCCTTTTTCGGATTCAGCGACTGCAAGGGGTCAATGACGAACACGATGGCCGGCTGGCTCATGACAAGTCTCCAATCGACTGTGTCTGCTCCAACTCAATGGAGGCGGCAAGCGCAGCCAAGCGACCAATGACGCCATACGCATAAAACCGGTTCGGGGCCGCATCGGGGTTACCGAAACAGTCGGGCGTATTGCAAGGCGTTTCAAACGCCAGAGGTACAAAGTGCATGCCGGGCGCGTTCAGGTTTTCGTCACGCCCACGCTCGGTGTGCACCCGGTAAAAGCCGCCCACCACAAAGCGGTCTATCATGTAGACCACCGGTTCGGCCACGGAATCGTTGAGGCTTTCAAAGGTGTGGACGCCTTCTTGCAAAATAACCTCTGTGACTTCCAAACCCTCTTTAACCACAGACATTTTATTGCGCTGCTTGCGGTTCAAATTCAACAGTTCTTCAGGACTTTTCACTGTCATGATGCCCATGCCGTAGGTGCCTGCATCGGCTTTTACCACCACATAAGGCGTTTCCGTAATACCGTATTCTGCGTATTTTGACCTGATGCGCGTCAGCAATGCATCCACCGCCTGGGCGAGTTCGTCCTCACCCACGCGCTCATGGAAATTGATGCCGGCCTTGCCGCTGAAATAGGGGTTTATCAGCCACGGGTCAATGCCCAACATCTCACCAAAACTTTCAGTCACGCCATCGTAGGCGGCAAAATGTTTGGTTTTGCGGCGCACCGCCCAACCCGCTTGCAAAGGTGGCAATAACACCTGCGAGCCTAAATTTTTAAGGACGTCTGGAATGCCCGCAGACAAATCGTTGTTCAGCAAAATGGCACAAGGGTCAAAATCTTTCAATCCGACCCGGCTGCCCTTGCGCACCACCGGTTCGAGCAGCAAGTGCTGACCGTCCGGCAAATCCAGTTGCGTGGGCGCCACAATGTCCTCAGACAAACTGCCCAACCGCACCTCCAAGCCGGTCTGCTTGAGAATCTGCATCAGGCGCGCCACGTTGGTCAGGTAGAAGGTGTTGCGGGTGTGCCGTTCAGGCACCAAAAGCAGGCTCTTGGCGTCAGGGCAAATTTTATCAATGGCAGACACCGCTGCCTGCACCGCCAAAGGCAGGGAATCGGCAGGCAGGTTGTTGAACCCGCCCGGAAACAGGTTGGTGTCTACGGGTGCCAGCTTGAAGCCTGCATTCCTCACATCCACGGAGGTGTAGAACGGAGGCGTATTTTCTTGCCAGGCCAGACGGAACCAACGCTCAATCTGAGCAGTGGAATCGAGCATGCGTTTTTCCAGCTCAAGCAGGGGGCCAGTCAGCGCAGTGACAAGATGAGGAACCATGGGGCATCCATTGATTGCAGGGTTTTATAGTTTACCCGAACCACTGCACCGGGAAACAAAAAAGGCGCCCGAGGGCGCCTTTGAGCAGATCAGAAACCACACCTGACCCGCAGCAGACTAATTTGACGTTGATTAGCCGTGGTATGCAGACTCACCGTGCGAGGTAATGTCCAAACCTTCGCGCTCTTCGTCTTCAGACACACGCAGACCCACCAGAATATCAACCACCTTGTAGGCAATCACAGACACAACCGCAGACCAGACAACGGTTGTCACAACCGCCTGCAACTGTATCCATACCTGACCGCTGATGCTGTACTCAGGGTTTACGGCGTTGGTAACATAATCAAACACGCCAGTGCCGCCCAGTTCCGGTGCAGCAAACACACCGGTCAGCAGAGCACCCAAAATACCACCCACGCCGTGCACTCCAAACACATCAAGTGCATCGTCAGCACCCAACAAGCGCTTCAGGCCATTGACACCCCACAGGCAGATCACGCCAGCCAACAGGCCGATGATCAAGGCACCGCTGGGTCCGACAAAACCGCAAGCCGGGGTGATGGCAACCAAACCTGCCACCGCACCAGATGCGCCGCCCAACATGGAAGGCTTGCCCTTTGCCATCCACTCACCGAACAACCAGGACATGGTTGCAGCAGCAGTGGCCAGCAAGGTGTTTACGAAGGCCAGCGCAGCCACGCCGTTTGCTTCAAGGTTGGAGCCAGCGTTGAAACCGAACCAGCCCACCCACAACAAAGACGCACCAATCATGGTCATGGTCAGGCTGTGTGGTGCCATGGCTTCCCTGCCATAGCCCACACGCTTGCCCACCAAATAAGCACCTACCAAACCTGCAACCGCAGCGTTGATGTGAACCACTGTACCGCCAGCGAAATCAAGCGCGCCCTTGGCCCATAACCAGCCTGCGTTGGCAGTCACTGTTTCAAGCGTTGCAGCATCAATGATGGCATCGGGACCATCCCAATACCACACCATGTGCGCCACGGGCAGGTAGCTGAAGGTAAACCACAACACCGCGAAAATCAGAACAGCGGAAAACTTCATGCGCTCGGCAAAAGAACCGATGATCAGCGCCGCGGTAATGGCTGCAAATGTAGACTGGAAGGCCACGAAAATCAGCTCAGGAATGACAACACCCTTGCTGAAGGTGGCTGCAATGCTGTCCGGTGTAATGGACTTGAGCATCAGTTTGTCAAAGCCGCCAATGAACGGACTGCCGCCGGTGAACGCCAAGCTGTAGCCGTAAACAGACCACAACACGACAATCATCGCGAAAATCGCAAAGGTTTGCATCAGTACGGACAGCATGTTTTTGCTGCGGACCAAGCCACCGTAGAACAAGGCCAAGCCAGGGATGGTCATCAGTATCACCAGCAAGGTGGCAACAATCATCCAGGCGGTGTCGCCCTTGTTGGGCACGGGTGCGGCAGGTGCAGGTGCAGCGTCAGCTTTTGCCTCAGGAGCCGCCACTTTGGCCGCCACGGGAGCAGCAGGCGCCTCGGCTTTCGCTTCGGGCGCTTTCATTTCTACTGCAGGTGCAGTGGCAGGCTTGTCTTCTGCCATCGCACCGGGTGCAACTGCAGACAAGCTCAAGGCCGCTGCTGTCACCCAAATGGAAAGTAACTTGTTCATTTTGACCTCGTTGCTAAATTACAGGGCTTCTTTGCCGGTTTCACCGGTGCGGATTCGGACAACCTGTTGCAGATCGAACACGAAAATTTTGCCGTCACCAATTTTTCCAGTGCGGGCAGCGTTTTCAATGGCTTCAATGACCTGGTCAACGATGGCATCATCTACGGCGGCTTCGACTTTGACCTTCGGCAGGAAATCGACCACATACTCGGCACCGCGATACAACTCGGTGTGTCCTTTTTGTCGGCCGAAACCCTTGACCTCGGTCACGGTGATGCCCTGCACGCCGATGGCCGACAGAGCCTCACGGACTTCATCAAGCTTGAATGGCTTGATCACAGCTGTGATTAATTTCATGGTGTCCTCCCTTGAGGGGCTAAACGCAGCGGGCGAACCCGCTGCCGTTACAACGATGCGTAACTGATGATGGAATGCTTAGAACGTTTTGCCGACTGACAGGACGATGGTGTCTTTGTACAGTTGCTTGGGGCCGGTTGAAGAAGAGAAAACCGTGTAGAAAGTCTCTGCGTTGGAGCCCTTGACGTCTGTTCCAATGTAATGGGCACCCAGTGCGAAACCATTCAAGTCATAAGAAGCGCCAATTTTGTAGTCGGTGTAAGAAAGTTCTTTATAGTTCTTCACGTCGGTGTAACCTACGTGCGCATTCAAAGTTACTTTAGGCATAACTTCTTGAGAGAAATTCAGCTCTGTGTAGGAAGAACCTTTAGATTTCCCTGAACCGACGGATGCGGGAACTCCTGCTTCGGTGTTGAGGCCAAAGTAGTCGGTAGTTGCATATGAATACTTGCCGCTTACCGGACCATAACTTAAGCCCAAATAAACCTCATTGTTGTCATATTTCTTGCCTGCGAAGCCAACTCTGTTGCCGTCATCATTGAACAATTGGTAACGGGCGTTATCGTAGTAGTAGTACAGATTACCAATATCGAATCCTACGCCTTTGTATTCACCTTTATAGCCAGCGTAAAAATCCATTTCCAAACCGTTTCCGCCAGGAAAAGACTCGCCGGACACATTCGAGTTCCAGTTACCGGCATAAAGGCCGCTCTTGTGCGCCACATCAAAGCCGCCTTGCAGCGCTGGGCCGCGGGCAGTCTGGGAAATACCGCGGAAGCGGTAATCCGTCAAAACGTTCACATTGCCTGTGAAAGTGAAATCAGGGGTTGGCCCGGCAGCGAAAGCAGGTGCTGCACTCAGAGCGGCAAACATGGCCAATGCGAATGTTGATTTTTTCATTTCTATTTTCTCCTGTTAGTCAAAAGCCCAAAATGATTTGGTCTGTCCTTACCTTGCGAGAACTGTGCCAGCTAAAAAGGCACCAAAAACAGGCACCTGTACAAGTTTTAAAAATGTCAATTTTTAGGCTCCCGCACCAAATACACCCACGGTGCGCACCCATAATGGTCTTTTTAGAGTTTTCGCACTGTGCGCGCACCATTGTTGTGCCCCATGTTGGTGCGCGGTCTTGCACTTTCTTAGAGATCCACGAGCAACCGCACTGACACCAACGCTTCAAACGCAGTGTTAATATTTCACCAAGCACCTCAAGGAGTTATTTATGGATCGCTCGCATTTCATCGATGATCTGCAAAGTCGTATCGGCCAACTGTTTTCCACCGTCAGCCCGCTGGGCAAGGAAAGCCCGCTGCGCGCATTGCTTCAGCAAAGCCTTTCCCAATGGGAACTGGTCAGTCGCGAAGATTTTGAAATCCATCAGCAAGTGCTGCTTCGCACCCGTGAAAAGCTCAGCGCACTGGAAAAACGCGTGGCCGAACTGGAAGCCCGCCAAAAAAACCCTAACTGACACCTGCCCTCACACACCTAAAAAGAGTCAGCCGTTCTGCTCCCCCTTTGAGGTTAAGGTTTGAAAAAAACCGCCTGCCACTTTAAAACAGGCGCCTTTCTTCACCCTTGGCGGCAAATTCGTGTCTCTCAGTGTTGTGCAATCCCGCGCTTTAAAGGGCGCGCAAACCTTGCCTGTGCGGGTGGAAATTCACTTGGCCAATGGCTTGCCCAGCTTTCAGATGGTGGGGCTGCCAGACGCAGAGGTGAAGGAAAGCCGCGAACGGGTACGCTCTGCATTGCTGAACTCCGGTTTCGAATTTCCATCCCGGCGCATCACAGTGAATCTGGCGCCAGCCGATTTGCCCAAGGGCTCCGGCCGCTTTGACTTGCCCATCGCCATAGGCATTGCGGCGGCCAGCGGGCAGTTGCCAAAGGCAGACCTTGATGCTTGGGAGTTTTCAGGCGAATTGTCGTTGTCCGGCGAAATTCTTGGCAGTTCAGGTGCTTTTGCACTCGCGCTCAGCCTTCGGCAATACAACCTCAATCACTTGAACCAACTCAAACCCAGACAATTGCTGCTGGGGCACCGGGAAGCTGCAGAAGCCGGTTGCGTTGCAGGCCTGAACGTCTATGGCGCTCCCACCTTGCTGGCGGCTTGTGCACACTTGGTGGGTCACGGCACCCCCTTGGTAAAAACCGAAGGTCGCCTTCAAATAGAAACCACAGCGGTGCCCGACCTGAAAAGCGTAAAAGGTCAGCACGCAGCCAAAAGAGCATTGGAAATCGCAGCCGCCGGCGGACACAACCTGTTAATGATGGGACCACCAGGCAGCGGAAAATCCATGCTGGCCCAACGTCTGCCCGGCATCTTGCCCGCCCCCTCGGAAGAAGAGGCGCTGGAATCAGCCGCCTTGCGCAGCTTGAAGGGTTTGCCCTTGCAATATGGCCGCCGGCCGTTTGAAAGTCCGCACCACAGCGCCTCCAGTGCCGCCATTGTCGGAGGAGGAAAGCCCCCGCAACCGGGCAGTATTACGCTGGCTCACAATGGGCTTTTATTTCTCGATGAAGTGCTTGAATTCGACAGGCGCTGTCTGGAATCGCTGCGCGAACCACTGGAAACCGGTCAAGTACATCTGGCGCGCGTAGGTCATGCAGTCACTTACCCGGCGCGCTTCCAATGGGTGGTCGCTCACAACCCTTGCCCCTGCGGTTGGCTGGGACACCCCTCGCAGCAATGCCGGTGCAGCGCACAAGCCGTGGCCCGTTACCGCATGAAACTTTCCGGCCCCCTGCTCGACAGGCTGGACATCGGCATTGAAGTGCCCCCCACAGACCAAGCCACCTTGCTGGCCGGTGCTGAGGGTGAAAGTTCGGTGAGCATCAAGGCAAGGGTGGAGGCCGCCCGCAGCCGGCAAATTCAAAGACAGCAGCACACCAACAACCAGCTTCAGAATGAAGCCCTGGATGAACATTGTGAGCTTTCTGCAGCCAACACCACCTGGCTGGTTTCAGCGGCCCAAAAATTGAACTGGTCTGGCAGGGCCACGCACCGCGTTCTGCGGGTGGCCCGCACCATCGCTGATCTAGCCGAAAGCCCGCACATTGAAAAGCCCCATTTGGCCGAGGCGCTGCAACTGCGAAAACTGCTGCACCTGAAACCCTCAGCGTGACACAACCGCATGTGGCTGCTTGCGTTCGGGTCGCACAAACCACAAAAACGAGACCAGCATCAGCCCAAACAGCACGTACATCACCATCTTGATGGAATCCTCAATGGTGTTGCCGGCTGCAACGCAAGCGTCAATACCCACGCCCATGCCCCACTGAATAAAAAAGGCGCCTAAAAAAATAATCAGGTTCAAGGCAGTGCTGGAACGCCCGGTCAAAACTTTGGGGAAGGGTTGGTTACACCAGGTGTAAGTCACAATGGAACCACTGCAAACAAAGGCGTAGGCCAACCAGCCAGCCAAACCCAACGCGCCGTTTGTATAAATTTGCGCGAACAAGAACAAGAAAGAAAAACCGACACCGCCGACAATCAGCGAGCCCACGCCCTTGCCCTTTAGCGACAACCTTCTAGACAACAAACCCGTGACAAAATAACCCGACATGAGGCTGATGGAAAACCAGAACAAGACCTGTGCAGCGGCATCCCCGCTCAGACCCTGCACCTTGGTCAGCCAAGGACCCATCCACAACCCTGAAAACGCCATGAAGCCGCCTTGTACAAAACCAGCGAGCGGCGCAATTCTCCAAAAGTGCGGATGAGAAAAAATTTGCTTGAAACCAGGTATCAAGTCAGCAATGGGCTGACCCTTGCCGGGAAACGGTAAACGCGGCAAACCCCACCAAAGCGCAGCACTGGCGAATACGCAAGCAACCGCCACAATAAGAAACACGCCGCGCCAACCCACCAAGGGCATCACATAATAAACAGGGGTGGTCACCAAAACGGCACCCACCGAACCGGCCATCAACATCCAGGAGGACATCGAACCCTGCAGGTGCGGTTTGAAATAGAGCGCATACGCCTGTACCGCCGCCATCAGGCAGGCTGAAACACCAATACCAATAATGGCGCGCGCCAACCACAGCAGGGCAAAGGAATCAGCCACGGCAAACAAACAGGCGCCCAGGGCTGTCATCAACATCAGCAGGGCATCCACCCGCCGCGGCCCAAAGCGGTCCAGTAAGATACCCACCGGCAACTGCATCACTGCAAATGTCAGAAAGTAGGCAGAGGCCAGCAGGCCAAGCTGGCCGGAGCTTAATTGCAGATCGCGGATCAGTTCAGGAGCGATAACCGCGTTAATGGCACGCATGCCATAAGAAATCACATAGGCGAAAGCAAAAATAATGAACATGCGTCTGGCCAAGGCACCTTCCACTTCAGGTAATTTTGGATCGTGCGGTTGCGCGGGCAGTTCAAACTCACCGGCGTTCACGGCGCATCCCTTTCCAGCTTGAAGCCGGAAAACCAGGCGTCCATGACTTCTTCAGACATCACACCTTGCTCACCCAAGGCAATGACTTCCAGCACTTTTCCGGGCAAAACAACAAAGCGCCCCAACATGACCGCTGGCTTGCCCTTGCCCAAAGAACCCTCTGCCCGAACTTGCGTCCATTGCCGTCCAGCAATCACGACTTGCTGCTCTTTGCTTTGCGTAGCGGCAATGTTGTTGGTCATGGCAGCTTGCAAGGCTTTCAGGATTTCCGGCGCCTTGGCCTGTTGTTCTGCTGTCAGCGGCAATGTTCCAACTGCAAAAAAAGCACCTTGGGCGGTGGCAGAATGCAGGGTGAGGTTTAAAGTCTCGCCCGCAATGACAAATTCGCGTGTAGCCTCAACGGGCTTGGCGGGGAAGGTGGCTGAATAAGTGCCGGCGGCATCGCCCACTTTTCGCCAATCAAAAGCCGGTGTACACGCCGAAACCAAGGCAAAGCATGCGGCAAGTAGCAGACATTTTCTTAAAAAAAGTAACATGATGGTTCTGGCAGTTTTTTTGCAATATACACGCTTGAAGCCCGGTATGGGCAGAAGCAAACTTAAAGGAAAACCCTGAGATGGGCATCGTTAAATTCAGGTCAAAAGCCAGTGCAGAAATCGTCATGCTAAAAGCGCATGCAGACCTGCTGGCAAAAATCTTGAACATTGATTTACAAGACCGCGGCGTCATCACCACCGAACACTTGCCGGAAGCCATTGCCAAACTGGTAGCCGCCATTGAGCAAGACAAAATGGCGCACAGTGAAAATCCGCTCACCGAAGATGAAGAGGCTGCCTTGCCAAAAGGCATGGCCGCGCCCGTCAGCCTTCACCAACGCGCCTACCCCCTGTTAAAAATGCTGCAGGAGGCCGCCGCCAAAGACGTGGACGTTCACTGGGGTTTCTGAAGTGGAGAGCAAAGCTGTCAGTTCCAATCAGGAGCAAACCCACCCGGACTTGCAAGCCGTTGTTGAAAAACATCTGAACACCCGTTTTTTGCGTCCCATACCGCCCTGGGTATCAAACTTGGCAGAAACATTGGTGAGGGAACACGGGGAAGCACCCTGGATACTCGACAGCGGATGCGGTACAGGTCTTTCCAGCGTACAACTGGCAAAAGCCCACCCCAACCACTGGGTGTTGGGCATAGACCAATCCGCACACCGCCTGGGCAAGGTGGCTCAGGCCCAACCCGCAAACCTGCGTCTGGTCCGGGCAGATGCCCAAGACCTCTGGCGGGCGTTGAGCCAAATAAATGTCAAGGTGGATCAACATTATTTGCTTTATCCCAACCCATGGCCCAAGGCACACCACTTGATGCGTCGATGGCATGGGCATCCAGTGTGGCCCGCCCTGCTCGCATTAAAGGGAAAGCTGGAACTGCGAACCAACTGGCTTGTTTATGCCGAAGAATTTGAGCAGGCGCTGTTGCTCAGCGGTTGCAAGCCCGTACCCAAGACAATATTGGAAAACGCAGAAGTTTTAAAAAATCCAATTACCCTGTTTGAAAAAAAATATGCGGAAAACCAACATGTTCTGACACGGCTGCAAGTGCAACTCTAAGGAAGCGCTGAACAATTCAAGCAGACGGCATTTTGTGTGCGTCAAAATCCATGAAAAAGTTCAGCGCAAAAAACTTCAACTGTTTTTTTCCCAAAATCGACGTTTTTTCGTCAAAAATAACAAAAAATGCATCTCTT
>JAJTDO010000115.1 GCA_021300475.1 Burkholderiales bacterium
CCCTACGATCAGCGCTTGTTGTTGTTGCAACACGCCGGCTTGCAACAGTTGCAGCAACATGCGTTCAATCCGGTAGGGGTGCTCGTTTACATCTTCAATAAACAGCAGACCTTTTTTTACGTCGGGCAAATGGGCTGTTCCCAACAGTGAAGCCAGCATGCTGAGGTTTCCGCCCCACAGCATCCCTTCCTCTGTCATGTCGTTGTAAACGCAGCCTTCTGGCAAAGACCAAGACAGATTGTCCGGGGAACCTTGCAGCGCGTTTTCAAAGGCTGTGAGCATGAAGTCGTCCAGCGTGTCGTTGCCAAAATCAACACACAACATGGGTCCTTGGAGCATGCGTGGTATTTCCTGGCCTAGTCTAAGGCTGTGAGCCAAAAGCGCCGTGTGCAAGGCAGTGAAGTCGCTGTGCGCACACAACAGTGAATCGGACTCGAAAACTGCCTTTGCGATGCCTTTAAAGTCGATGCTGCTTAACAAACGCGTTACGCCATAGCCGCCGCGAATACCTAGAATCAGGTGTGGTTCTTTCAGCATTGCAAGCGAGTTCAGCTGGCTTAGACGCTGCTCATCGCTTCCGGCAAAGCGTTCAACCGGATGGTCAGCACAGTCGGTTTGTACGACTGGTAAAGCCGCTGAAAACCGTTGCTGACCTATCAGCATGGCCTCCGGGTTGTGCACTCGCCCACTGCTTGCCAACAAATGCACGCTTTTAAAATGCTTGCGCAGGCAAGCGCTCAGTGTTTCTGGCAGTGTCTGGTCGTTGCTGGCTTCCATTACTTTGCGCTCTCCTGCTGCAGAAGGTCTTTCCAGGAAATCGCGGGGCCGCCAGCAATAAAGTGATGCAGTGCCTTGATGCGCGCGCGCACTTCGGCAGAGATGGAGTCATTTATTGCAACAGTGAGCGCTTCAAGCATGGTTTCAGGGGGTTGATTTGTATAGGCGTGCAAGTGTAGCGGACTTGTTATGCCTTGGCGCTTCATCAGGTCTACAAGTACTTTATCAACATTCGGCAAATCTTCCAGTTGTGCAATTTCGTTCAAACGCAAAGTCGGGTCTCTTCTTTTGGAGCGAAAGAAGTTTTGCAGCAAGGTTTTGCATTCATCGTGTAACTCACGGTCTTGTGTTTGGCTGACCTGCGTGTGGGCATTGAGTCTGGCTTCGTTAGCCAGGTTCAAAACAGAACCGCAAGCACCCATTTTAGGATCCGGCAGGCAAAAAACGACCTGTGAAATTCGGGCCTGCAATATTGCACCCATGCACATTGGGCAGGGCTCAAGGGTGACGTACAAGGTGCAGTTTTCCAGCCGATAGTTTTTAAAGTGCTGACCTGCCGCGCGCAGTGCGTTGATTTCGGCATGCGCAGTGGGGTCTGCACCTGAAATGGGGCTGTTGCGACCACTGGCGATTACCCTGCCCTCATACACCAGCACTGCACCCACAGGCACTTCATTTTCGCTGCATGCAAGCCGGGCTTGTTCAATGGCAAGGGCCATGAAACCGGCGTCCGTTGTGCTTTTTGGGGTTGCGGTAAGTGTTTTGTCCATGGTGTGGAGACGGGTTCTTGGTGGCGGAATTTAATCGTAAAACCGCTGCTTCATCTGATTAACGCCCATGGTAACCTAAGCGACAAATTTGTTTTATTTGCGAGGCAAAGCATGCTGAAATTGAATATCAACGGTCAGAAAAAAACGGTGGATGTTGCGCCAGACACCCCTTTACTGTGGGTGCTTCGAGATACCTTGAACATGACCGGAACCAAGTACGGATGTGGACAGGCGCTGTGTGGTGCCTGTACGGTTCATCTGGATGGGCAGGCTGTTCGTTCTTGTGTTTTGCCTGTGTCTGTGGCGGTCGGAAAAAAAGTAACGACCATCGAAGCCGTTGATGCTCAAAAGATCGGCAAAGCGGTTCAGACCGCGTGGCAAGCCATTGATGTTGTTCAATGCGGTTATTGCCAATCCGGACAGGTCATGAGTGCAGTCGCACTGTTAAGCACCAATCGGAATCCAACGGATGCAGATATTGATGCAGCCATGGCCGGTAATGTCTGCAGATGCGCAACATACCAACGTATTCGCGCTGCCATTCACGATGCAGCCAAAGCACTGAGCTAAGGAACCCCCATGTCGAACAACAGCATCAGCAACGTCAGTCGCCGGGATTTCCTGCAAGGCGGACTGGGTCTTACCTTGGCCTTTGTATTGCCGGAACTTGTTTCTGCCGCTGCCGACCCTGGCAAAGCCGGGCTTGCCAATCAAACCATCCCCGTGTTCGAGCCCAATGCATTTTTGCGTATCGGAGCCGACAGCAGCGTCACGGTTATTTCCAAACATCTGGAAATGGGTCAGGGGATCTACACGGGCTTGGCCACACTGGTTGCAGAAGAGTTGGATGCAGACTGGGACGCGGTTCGTGTTGAGGGTGCGCCAGCAGATGCAAAGCGTTACAACAACCTGTTGTGGGGGCCTGCCCAAGGTACGGGGGGTAGCACTGCGATGGCAAATTGCTGGATTCAGATGCGCACGGCGGGAGCAACTGCAAGAGCCATGCTGATTTCTGCTGCCGCGGGACGCTGGAATGTGCCTGCAAGCGAAATTACCATCAAGGCTGGCAGAATCATTCATTCAGGCAATAAATTAAGCGGGTCGTTCGGTGACTTTGCGCAAGACGCTGCGAAACAGGCTGTGCCGGTGCAGGTGTCTCTAAAAGACGCAAGCCAGTTTGTGTTGATCGGAAAAGCTGCGCGCAGAAAAGATTCTCTTGAAAAAATCAATGGCAAGGCTGTTTTCACACAGGACATTCATTTGCCGGACATGCTGACCGCCGTTGTTCTTCATCCCCCCCGCTTTGGTGCCAAGTTGCTGTCTTTTGATGCAAAAAAAACCAAGGCGATCAAGGGTGTGGTTGCAGTGGTGCAGATACCCCAAGGTGTCGCAGTGCTGGCCAAAGACACTTGGACCGCTAAAAAAGGTAGGGATGCCCTGATTGCCAACTGGGATGAAAGCCATGCGTTCAAACTGGGCAGCGATGAAATTATGCAGCGCTATCAGGCCTTGGCAAAAACGCCTGGTGCGGTTGCGAAACAAACCGGTGATGCTCAGGCCAGTCTGACGGGTGCTGTCAAGGTCATCGATGCGAGTTTCGACTTTCCGTACTTGGCCCATGCCGCCATGGAACCCATGAATTGCATTGTTCAGCACAAAGACGGCTTCTGCGAGGTCTGGAATGGTGAACAACTGCACACGGGCGACCAGTATGCGTTGGCTGGCTTGTTCGGCATCAAACCGGAGCAGGTGCGCATCAATATGTTGTATGCCGGCGGCAGTTTTGGTCGTCGCGCCAGCAAAGACAGCGATTACGTTCTTGAGGCCGCCCACATTGCCAAGGCGCACGGCGTAAACGTACCGGTCAAGTTGGTCTGGTTGCGGGAAGATGACATGCGCGCCGGTTATTACCGCCCCATGTTCCACCACAAATTGCAGGCCGCAATTGACGATCAAGGGCGCCTGGTTGCTTGGAAGCACCGTCTGGTGGGGCAATCCATCATGAGGGGTTCTGGTTTTGAAAGTGCGTTTGTCAAAGATGGAATTGACGCAATTTCAGTTGAAGGCGCGGTCAGCTTGCCTTATAAAATCCCCAATTTTTTGGTTGAGTTGCACACCCCTACCGATATTCCTGTGCCTGTTTTGTGGTGGCGCTCGGTGGGTTCGAGCCACACGGCATACTCCACAGAAGTGTTTTTTGACCAAGTTGCCAACGCGTTGAACAAAGATCCGGTGGCTTTCCGTCTGGAGTTGTTGTCTGAACACCCAAGGCATGCCGCGGTTTTGAAGTTGGCGGCCGAGCAGGCTGGTTGGTCTGCCCCGCTGCGTTCAGGGGCTCCCGGTGAGCGCCGGGGCCGAGGTGTGGCGCTGCATGAGTCGTTCAACAGTATCGTGGCTCAAATCGCGGAGGTTACGGTCCGGGCAGACGGCAGCGTCAAAGTTGATCGTGTGGTTTGTGCTGTCGACTGCGGCGTTGCAATCAATCCGGACAACATCCGCTCGCAAATGGAAGGCGGGGTCGGTTTTGCATTGTCTTCTGTTCTCT
>JAJTDO010000052.1 GCA_021300475.1 Burkholderiales bacterium
CCCTACCGGGCTCATCGACCCCGTCATAGAGGTCAGACCCGCCACCAGTCAGGTTGATGACCTGTTGGGTGAAATTCGTGAACGGGCTGAGGCCGGGGACCGTATTTTGGTGACCACACTGACAAAACGGATGTCCGAAGACCTGACCGACTACCTCAGCGACCACGGCGTTCGTGTGCGTTATTTGCATTCTGACATCGATACCGTGGAACGCGTTGAGATCATTCGTGACCTACGTTTAGGTGAATTCGACGTTTTGGTGGGCATTAACTTGCTGCGCGAAGGCTTGGACATTCCTGAGGTTTCACTGGTCGCAATTCTTGACGCCGACAAAGAAGGCTTTTTGCGGTCTGAGCGCAGTCTGATTCAAACCATAGGACGGGCGGCCCGCAATTTAAACGGCAAAGCCATTTTGTACGCAGATCGCATCACCGATTCCATGGCAAAAGCCATGGGCGAGACCGACAGAAGGCGCGCCAAACAAATAGAGTTCAATGAATTGAACAATATTGTGCCTACAGGCGTCAAAAAGGAAGTTAGAGAGCTAATAGACGGTGTATTTGATCCGAACGCGAACAAGAAATCAGGGAAAATTGATCACGTTGATGTAAAAGCCCCAAGTGAAAAAGATTTGGGCAAGGAAATCAAGCGGTTGGAGAAGCTGATGCTGGAATTTGCACGAAACCTGGAATTTGAAAAAGCGGCCAGGGTACGCGACCAGCTCGGCATACTAAAAGAACAGGTGTTTGGCACCAACGGCATCACCAATGTGGTGCCTTTGGTTTCACGCGCATAAGGCATTACAAAAAACATAACCCGACGCAAGAGTTGGGAAAGCTAAATAGTCATTGATATCAAGTTTAAAGCGATAGGATAGTTCAGAGTATGAAAACGAAGATTCTGTTTGTGTGCATGGGCAATATTTGCCGCTCCCCCACCGCCGAGGGGGTTTTCCGCCATTTGGTGAAAAACACCAACCTGGAAGAGGCCATTACCATTGATTCTGCAGGCACACATGCGTTTCACATTGACAACCCTGTGGACAACCGCGCACAAACGGCGGCAGCCAAGCGCGGCTACGACCTCAGCACACTGCGGGCCCGCCAAATTACGGTGGACGATTACCGTGACAACGACTTCATCCTCGCCATGGACTGGGAAAACCTGACACTGTTGCAACAACAGTGCCCGAAACAGTTCAAGCACAAGCTGATGTTGATGATGCGCTTCGCCACAGAACACGACGAAGCCACAGTGCCAGACCCCTACTACGGTGGCCCAGACGGTTTTGAAACCGTTCTGGACTACGTGGAAGATGCCTGCAATGGCTTGATGGAAGTGGCCAGAAAGCGTGCAACGCAGTTCGTTGCAGCTTAAAGTTCTGGCTTGAGGTCAGGACTGGGCGTGCTTTACAAGCCTGCCCGGTCAAAATCACTTCTGCATCACGCAAAAAAGCCGGTGAGCGCGCTCGCCGGCTTTTTTGCGCCTCGCGCACGCGCGCGGTTTTGCGGCAACACCTCGGCAACAACCCAAACAACAGCGGGCGCTTCCGCCCCAAGGAACATCTCTCATGTCTTCGGCATTTCTCGTTTCCACAGGTGTCATCGCACTTGCAGAAATTGGCGACAAAACCCAATTACTGGCCTTTCTTCTGGCTTCCCGCTTTAAAAAACCCATACCCATTATTATTGGCATCACCTTGGCCACCCTGATCAACCACGGTCTGGCTGGTGCAGTCGGCGCGTGGATTACTTCAAACATCAGCCAGGACGTGCTGCGTTGGGTGCTGGGAGCGTCTTTTTTGGGCATGGCGGTCTGGACACTGATCCCAGACAAAATTGAAGACGAAGAAACACAACTGGCCACCAAACTAGGTGTCTTCGGCGCCACTTTCATTACATTTTTTCTGGCGGAAATGGGCGATAAAACCCAAATTGCCACAGTGGCCATGTCCGCCCATTACAACGATATCTTCATGGTGGTGGCAGGCACCACACTGGGCATGCTGATTGCAGACGTACCGGCTGTTTTTGCTGGCGACAAACTTTCCCAAAAAATTCCGATGCGCGTGGTTCACAGCATCGCAGCTGCGATGTTCGCAGTGCTGGGTGTGGCCACGCTGTTGGGAGCGGGTTCAGCATTTAACTTCTGATTTTCATTTATGCTTGTCAAAATGATACAAAATAACCATGGAGACAATTTTGACCACATGCCGCTTATGCAACGCAGCTTTCAGCCAAACATGGACTGCAAAAGACGCAAAATCAGCAGAACCCCTGGAAATGGCACTGTGTGGAGGCTGTGGCCTGGTGCAACAGGTTAGCCTGCCCAGCGACGCGGAGTTGAAGATTTATTATTCCCACAATTACCGGGAAGACTATAAGTCCACCCACAAACCCAAGCTCAAGTATGTGCACAGGGCTGGCCACGTGGCAAAAGACCGTCTGGGTTTCATTGCACGCGCAGGCATCAACCCGGCAGGTAAACGCCTTTTGGATGTGGGCGCCGGTGGCGGTGAATTTTGCTATATCGCCTCAAAAGCAGGCTTTTCTGTCAGCGGCATTGAACCACACCACGGCTATTCTGAATTTGCGCGCGACAACTATGGCGTGGCCATTGAAACCGCCGGCATTGCAGACCTGAAGGCCAAACAAGCCGACGTGGTTACCCTGTTTCATGTGTTTGAACACCTCGCCCACCCGCAAGAGGTCATCAGCAAAATCTGGTCTGTGTTGCCTGATGACGGACACCTGATTATTGAAGCTCCCAACATCCATCAATCGGATGCCAGTCCGCACAACATCTACTTCAAGGCCCATCTGTTTTATTACTCCCGGTTCAGCCTGATGGCGGCTGCAGGCCAATACTTTGAACCCATCCGGCTGGAAGACAGCGGCAATTTAATGGTCGCCTTTAAAAAACGCTTGCAACCACTGAATCAGCAAGCGCTGCCTACCGAAGCGGAAGTCGCTGTAACGCAGAAACGCCTGTCTCAAAAAGGCTGGATGGAATACCTGTTTGCAGGCGGCGGTTTGGCAAAGCCGTTCAAGCGCGTCGCGAAAGTGATTGAAGAGGCGCTGCTAAAAAAACAGTCCCCAAAGGCCACGCTTGACACGGCATGGGCTGCGTCTAAAAACCTGATTCCGCTCTACACCTCACTGGGTGCAGCAACTGCAGCAGCCTTGCTGGTGGACGCCTGCGCCTGAGCGACTAAAACAAGGGGTTTTCCACTAGACATTGGCAGCCCTTAGTAGTTGATCAAAACAGTGGGTTATTGGTATACTTGACCAAATTGCTAAGGAATTGGGTTACCCCTTCCAGAAACCGAAAACCACCATGCGTTTAACCACCAAAGGCCGCTTTGCGGTCACCGCGATGATAGATCTGGCGCTCCAGCAAGAGGCCGGCCCCGTCACTTTGGCCGGCATCAGCCAGCGGCAAAAAATATCGCTCTCTTACCTGGAGCAGTTGTTTGCTAAATTGCGCCGGCATGAATTGGTGGAAAGTACACGGGGGCCGGGCGGCGGCTACCAGATCATCCGTCGCTTGTTGGACGTTTCGGTCGCAGACGTTATTTTGGCGGTAGACGAACCCTTGGATGCCACCCAGTGTGGCGGCAAAGAAAATTGTACGGACGAGGGACAGTGCATGACCCATGAATTGTGGGCGCGCCTGAACACGCAAATGCTGCAATTCCTCAGTTCCGTGAACCTGCAAAGCCTGGTGGACGAGCAGCGGGAGAAAGACAAGGCGAAATGCGTGCCGGTCTCTGTCCTGCAAGACTGCCGCACAACTTTGCAAAACAGCCATTGAAGTAGACCCAAAAACGGGACGTATTGGAGCACCAGATGTCAAAAATGCCTATCTATCTTGATTACAGCGCCACCACACCGGTGGACGAACGCGTCATTGAGAAAATGATCCCCTACTTGCGCGAAAGCTTCGGCAATCCGGCCTCTCGCAGCCACGCCTACGGCTGGGAAGCCGAAAGCGCCGTTGAAGAGGCACGGGAACACGTGGCGGCGTTGGTCAATGCAGACCCCCGTGAAATCGTCTGGACTTCCGGCGCCACGGAATCCAACAACCTGGCAATCAAAGGTGCGGCACTGTTTTACGCCCCCACCAAGGGCAAGCATGTCATTACCGTAAAAACCGAGCACAAGGCGGTGTTGGACACTTGCCGCGAACTGGAACGCCAGGGTTTCGAAGTGACCTACCTTGAAGTGCTGGAAAACGGGCTGGTGGACATGGAGGTTTTCAAAAAAACCCTGCGCTCCGACACAGTCGTTGTCTCCATCATGGCGGTCAACAATGAAATCGGCGTCATTCAGGACATCGAGCAAATCGGTGAACTGTGCCGAGCCAACGGCACCATATTCCATGTGGATGCAGCACAGGCTACTGGAAAAATGCCCATCGACCTGAACACGCTGAAAGTCGATTTGATGAGCTTCTGCGCTCACAAAACCTACGGCCCCAAAGGCATCGGTGCCCTGTATGTACGTCGCAAACCGCGCATCCGCATTGAGTCGCAAATTCACGGCGGAGGTCATGAACGCGGCATGCGTTCAGGCACGCTGGCCACCCACCAGATTGTAGGCATGGGCGAATGTTTCCGTCTGGCCAAGATTGAAATGGACAGCGAACTGCCCCGCGTTCGCGCCCTGCAGCAGCGTTTGCTCACCGGCTTGCAAAGCATTGAGGCCACGTTTGTCAATGGCGACATCGACAGCCGTGTTCCGCACAATTTGAACATCAGCTTTAACTACGTTGAAGGCGAGTCACTGATCATGGCGATCAAGGACATCGCAGTGTCTTCAGGTTCGGCCTGTACTTCTGCCTCACTTGAGCCCTCTTATGTTTTGCGGGCACTGGGTCGCAGCGACGAACTGGCGCACAGCTCCATTCGTTTCTCCATCGGACGCTTCACCACCGAGGAAGATGTGGATTTCACCATTAACCTGTTGAAATCCAAGGTTGGAAAATTAAGGGAAATGTCGCCATTGTGGGAAATGTACAAAGACGGCATCGATTTGGACACCGTTCAATGGGCAGCGCACTAAGCCGCCTTTTGTAACGTCGAGAAAATTTCAGGAGTTTTAAAATGGCTTACAGCAACCAACTGATTGATCACTACGAAAATCCACGCAATGTGGGCTCTTTCGATAAAACCGATGACCACGTGGGCACCGGCATGGTCGGCGCTCCGGCTTGCGGCGACGTCATGAAACTGCAAATCCGTGTAAACGACCAAGGTATTATTGAAGACGCCGTATTTAAAACCTACGGTTGCGGTTCAGCCATTGCGTCTTCTTCACTGGTTACCGAATGGGTCAAGGGCAAATCACTTGATGAAGCCATGAACATCAAGAACACCCAAATTGCTGAAGAACTCGCCCTGCCCCCAGTCAAAATCCACTGCTCAATTTTGGCGGAAGACGCCATCAAGGCAGCGGTTGAAGACTACAAGGAAAAGCACAATCTGGGGCAAGGTTCAAAAGAACAGGCCGCTTGAAGGAAACACCATGACGATCACGCTCACACAAGCCGCAGCCAACCACGTCACCCGATTCCTAGCCAAACGTGGCAAAGGGCTGGGTGTGCGTCTGGGTGTACGCACCACAGGTTGCTCCGGTATGGCTTACAAACTCGAATTCGTTGATTCCACCAAGGAAGAAGACGTCGTGCTGGAAAGCCTGGGCGTGAAAATCTTCATTGATCCGAAAAGTATGCCCTACCTTGAAGGCATGGAACTGGACTTCGCCCGCGAAGGCCTGAATGAGGGTTTTAAATTCAACAACCCCAATGAAAAAGCGCGTTGTGGCTGTGGAGAAAGTTTCACGGTCTGATGGGTGCATTTGAGCGGTTTTGTCATCCATGATTTCCCTGAGCGATTCCTACTATCAGCTCTTCAATTTGCCTGTTGCTTTTGAGGTGGCCACCGATGTGCTTCAGGCCACCTTTTTACGCCTGCAGGCACAAGTGCACCCCGACCGCTACACCAGCGGCTCAGACACAGAAAAACGTCTGGCCATGCAGTGGGCAACCCATGTCAATCAGGCCTACAGAACACTGAAAGAACCGGTTACCAGAGCCGCCTATTGGTGCGAATTGCAAGGTCAGGCAGTGAATGCAGAATACAACACTGCAATGTCGCCCAAATTTCTGATGCAGCAAATGGAATGGCGGGAGAGCCTGGGCGATGCCGAATCGCTGGCAGCGCTTGAGTCGCTGCAAAAAGAAGTGAGTGCCTGCAGAAAACAAACCTTGGGCAAACTGGCCCAGGTCATTGATGTAGAGCACAACCCGGTGGGTGCGGCAGAATTGACGCGACAAATGATGTTCGTAGAAAAATTTCAAAAAGAACTCAATTACGCTTTCGAGAGACTCGAAGGCTAGACACTTTCAAACAGGATTAAGCCGTGGCACTTCTTCAGATCTCTGAACCGGACATGTCTACTGCCCCGCATGAGCACAGGCTCGCTGTGGGCATCGACTTAGGTACCACCCACTCGCTGGTGGCCACCGTTCGCTCTGGCAGCACCGATTGTCTGCCTGATGAAAACGGTGAAGTGATACTTCCCTCTGTTGTACAGTACGGCCCGAAAGGCGTGTTGGCCGTGGGCCGGTCTGCGTTGCAAAATGCAGCCAGCGACCCTGTCAATACCGTTGCCTCCGTGAAACGTTTGATGGGGCGAGGCCTTGAGGATGTTGCCCACCTGCGCCTGCCCAACGAATTGGTGCATGCACCCGGCATGGTTCAACTGGCCACCGCCGCTGGCAGCAAATCTCCGGTGGAAGTGTCCGCAGACATTTTGAAGGTGTTGCGACAGCGTGCAGAACTCAGTCTGGGTGGCGAACTGGTGGGCGCTGTCATTACCGTGCCGGCCTATTTTGATGAAGCCCAACGTCAGGCCACCAAAGACGCTGCGCGTCTGGCGGGTCTGAATGTACTGCGCTTGCTCAACGAACCCACCGCCGCGGCCGTGGCCTACGGTTTGGACAACCATGTTCAAGGCACCTACGCCGTGTACGACTTAGGCGGTGGCACCTTTGACATTTCAATTTTGCGCTTGAGCCAAGGTGTTTTTGAGGTGCTGGCCACCGGCGGCGACAGCGCACTGGGCGGCGACGATTTTGACCGGGCGCTGGCCGACTGGGCGCTGGCACAAACGAATTCGCCAGAACTCAACAGTGCTGCTTATGCGCAACTGACAGCCGTTTGTCGGAAAGCCAAAGAGTGGCTGACAGACCATCCGCATGCCGATATTGCGTGCACTGTTCCTGATTCGCTGAATCTTCAACTGACAGTGACTGCGGAACAATTCGCAAGCCTGAGCGCCCAATTGCTGCATAAAACCATTACAGCCACCCGCCGCACCCTGCGCGATGCAAACATCGCTGCTGATGAGCTAGACGGCGTGGTGCTGGTGGGCGGTTCAACCCGCATGCCGATTGTGCAAAAAGCGGTTGCTGAATTTTTTGGCAAGGAACCGCTGTGTTCCATCAATCCGGATGAAGTGGTAGCTTTAGGTGCCGCCATGCAGGCCAACGTGTTGGCAGGTAACCGCAATGAAGCCGACGACTGGCTGCTGCTTGATGTCATTCCGCTTTCGTTGGGGCTGGAAACCATGGGAGCGCTGACAGAGCGCATTATTCCCAGAAACTCCACCATACCAGTGGCACGCGCCCAAGACTTCACCACCTTCAAAGACGGTCAGACCGCCATGGCCATTCATGTGCTGCAAGGCGAACGTGAACTGGTGGCAGAAAACCGGTCGCTGGCCCGCTTTGAATTGCGGGGCATTCCGCCCATGGCTGCGGGTGCCGCCCGTATTCGTGTCACGTTTCAAGTGGATGCAGATGGCCTGCTGTCTGTCACGGCCCGTGAAGTGGGCTCCGGTGTTGAAGCCAGCATCTCCGTAAAACCCTCTTATGGCTTGAGCGATGAGGAAATTACGCAGATGCTCAAATCTGGTTTTGAGTCTGCTGAATCAGACATGGTGGCCCGTGCGCTGCGTGAAGTGCAGGTGGATGCTGACAGGCTGACAGAGGCTGTCAATGCCGCCTTGCTGGCCGATGGCGACCTGCTGGAAACGGCTGACAAAACCAACATAGAACAACTGCTGACTGCGTTGAAGCAAATACGCGACGGTGAAGACACCGGCGCCATCAAGGACGCTTGCGATGACGTTTCAAAAGCCACGGAGGCCTTTGCCGCCCTGCGCATGAACCGCGGCATTTCAAAAGCACTGACCGGAAAAACCTTGGATGAAGTGGCAGCACTGCCCTCTTCTTCCGCAAAGCATTGATATAGGAATTGCGATGCCCGTTATTAAAGTATTGCCCCACGAGTCACTGTGCCCCAGCGGAGCAGAGTTCGAAGTAAAGCCCGGCACCAGCATTTGCCGTGCACTGCTGGACGAACACATTGCACTGGAACACGCCTGCGAAATGAGCTGCGCCTGCACCACCTGCCACGTGATTGTTCGGGAGGGCTTCAATTCACTGAACGCCAGCGAAGAAGACGAAGACGACTTGCTGGACATGGCCTGGGGTCTGACGCCGCAATCGCGCCTGGCTTGTCAGGCCAAGGTGGGCAAAGACGACCTCACCATCGAACTGCCCAAATACACGATTAACCACGCCCGTGAAAATCACTGAGCACAACCGATTGCAACGCGATCAGAGAAAGCGATTTTTTCATGAAATGGACTGACGTTTTAGACATTGGCATTGCCCTGGCAGACAGCCACCCTGACATTGACCCTTTGACAGTTCGGTTCACCGATCTGCACCGCTGGGTCTGCGAACTGGACGGCTTTTCAGACGACCCAAACCGCTCGAATGAAAAAATACTGGAAGCCATACAACAGGCTTGGATAGACGAACGCTAATTCAGCGCTTAGACCGTGGCGGCTGTTTCCATACCCATTGTTAAGAGTTAAGACGCCGCCACACACGAGCAATACCTGAAAATTCAGGACCTTCTGCAACGCCGGCTTTCACCAAAGCGCCGTTGATCTGTTTCAAATGCTCATTGAACCAACCGGGGGTTTGGTAGCTGCCGCTTTCGTCAAACACGCCTTGGCTGAGAACCGCCTTCTCACGGAGCATGAGCAAAACGGTTTTGGCTTGCACCTCAGAGGTTTGGGCCATCAGCGTGAGCCACTGCCGGACGGTTTTAAAAGGCAGCTCAACCAGGCTCAGGGGAACGCCCGCGAGCGCATTGGAAGAAGATGACAGCAACAGGGTAAGGCGCTCAAACTGCTGGCGCCTCATGGACTCACACACCACACGGGAAAACACGCGACTGGCCGCGATTGTCGCCTCTGTTGGCTTGGTGGCTCCGGCCGCACTAAAAGCGCAGGAACGGATATTCAAGGCCACCCCTTTCAACCTTGCCAACAACAGCAAAGGCAAAGCTTGGGAACTGGCGCGGGAAAGACAAGCCTCGGCCAGGTCGCTGAGCAAGCGGAAGTAAGTTCTTTTTTTCCAAAAACCGAAACGTGGCATCAAAGAGTTTTCCGAAGTCAGGGAACGTTGGATGATCATGAGTTCAGACAGAACCTCTGGCGTGATTAGCCCGGCATTCATGAGGCAACAGCGTTTTATCATGGCGTTGTTCTTGAAGCCAGACAAAATCAAGAATGCCCGATTGAACAAATCAAGGCGATTTTCGGCAAACGCAACTTGAATCAGCGCATTGAGCACAACACCTTTTTCATGCACGCCAGTCTTTAAATGCTCAAAGGCACTCTCTGTGAGCATGCCAACCACTTCAGAAGACCCCACGCGCCCTGCCAGTGCCAGACAATTGTTTGCCGGCCTGGCCTCAAGAGACAACAAAGGGGCTGAACCTTGCACTGCGCTGAGGTTGCGCAAAGGGTCACGGCACAGTTCCACCGGATTGGCGCCGCACGCCAGCAAAGCAGACACCAACGCAGGCGCCGCACCCGACAACAGTGCCATTTCCAAGGGAGAGGGCTCTGAGTGGCCTTGGGCATTCACATCCAGACCCACGGAAAGCAGGGAACGGATAATGCTCAAATGCTGTGAGTACAACGCCATGGAAAGGGAATAATCGCTGGGTACTGCTTTCAGATTTTCAACAGCACAAGGCGTCTGGCAATACCATTGCAGGGCCGTCAGAACCCCGACCTGCCCCGGAAAAAACTTCGAAACATCAAGCAGCCCGGCACGGTGTAAATCAGCAAGTGCATGCGCACCCTTGGGATTTTTTAACAGCAGCAGTGCGGTGGCCTGCCGTTCATCGGCGGTGCAATGGGTAAAAAAATGCCTGAGCTTTGGCCAAGGCATGTTCTCCGGTTTGTCTGACTCCAGCACAACAAGCCTGGGCAGGGATTCGATTTTCTGGGTGACTGGCTGCGTTACTTCTGGAGCGACTACGTTCAAAGCCTCGAATTTTAATTGCGCACGAGCGGACATGTTGGGAGAGAAGCCGAGTTCTTGGTTCCTATGAGTACCCGTTTTAGAAAAGAAAGTTCAGTTTTGCTGAAAGTACCATCAGGCCACCCGCGCCTCGGAATTGAACAAACAGGCGCAAACGGTCACTCAATCGTTCGAACCGATACTGATGCAACACAATGCCTAACCTGAAACTTACCCAGCACTCAATCCTCAACCCCTTGGCCAGCGATTTTCAACCCCTCCAAAACAGTGCCACGACCCGTTTCCCCACGCCGCCAACCAGCGCCCTTGTAGAGGCTTACAAGGCTGTTCAACTTTGTATTTCAAGAAATCTGGCGCCGTCTGCTCAAAAGGAAAGCCTGACGACCTCTGAGCCATTTAAACTGGCACACGCAGACATGCGCGCAGACGAAGTGCTGGAAAGCCTGTGGCAACTCAGTGATGCTGTAGAACAGACACTGCAGCCCCTTGAACGGACCAACCAATTGCTCAACCGCTGCGCCGGAGAAAACCTGCTGGCCTGGAATGAACACTTGAGCAATGAGGTATCGCGCTTTTTAGAAACGCTTGCACCACAGGAAACCCATGCGCTGTTGGAATTGATGAGCGGACGTTTCTTTGCGCTTAAACTGATATTGGGTGCAATCAGCGAGCACAGCCCAAGCATTCAACTGATTCAACGCATGGCCAAAGAACATTACCGTTTGAAGGATGAAGCCGCCACACCGGTGAAGCCTGAGCCCCCAAGCGCGGAGCCAACGGTATCAGCGCCCGAAACACCTGCACTGCAAGATCCGGCAATGGTACAGACACGCCCCGTTTCAAAAAAACAGAAAGCTGTTGTTGCAAAATCTGATGAAGCGGCAATCAACGATCACCAGTTAATTCAACAAGCCATAGAAAGCAATAAACCAAACCAGCAAAGTCACGATGAACAAGAAGGTGCAATACAGATTGACCGGGTTTTGGATGTTTTCATTAACAAACTGGAGAAGCAGAAAAAAACAAAGCAAACGCGTCAAGAACGTATTCAATCTGTTCTGAAAAACATGTCTCTGGCTGAATTGTTCAGTCTGGTTTCAAGTATTGAAACATGGAATTTCCGCAAAGAAGCAGCCTATGGAACCCTCAATCTAAAACCCCGGAAAGAAAAAGAAAAAAACTGTTTTGAGACTGCGATGGTGGTGTTTTCCAAATGGCCTTCGATTTCCAAAACACAGGGTACAAGCGGCCAGATCATGCAGGCGCTGAATCAATGGTCTGAGCAAATCGAACCTCAGGCACAACACTTGCAAACCAGCACAGCGGTTCACATACAGCGCTGCATGTTGTCCGCGGACTATGCTTCAGCATTAATCACCGCCTCAATGCTCAGCGGAAAACATCAAATATTCGATGGTGTAGGAGCCGCCCGGAAAATTAACGACTTCGTAGGAATCCTGAGTTCCGGTACCAGCAACTACATCACTGCCATGCAAGCGTTCGATGAAGTGCCGGTAATTGGACAGCACTTAAAAAAAATCTACACTGACCTTCTGGATACACTGAGCAAGCAAATCGATCCGAACGGATCTTTTGATCAGGAAATGGTTGCACGCTTCAACTCGGAAAGATCCAAATCGATAAAATTAATGGTGCGCAACTGTTATAAACACAGGATTGCGCTACTCGAAAGCGAGTTACTCAAGGACCGCGCAAATATCTTGGAACCTATTTTAAGGATTTCCGCCGTGGCCGGCCTCAGACAATTCGGCATCCTGATGACAGCCCCCTCAAACATTGTTTCACGGCTCGGCTTGCGGCGCAGCCCGTCAAACTATGTGCTGTTTCACATGCTCACCGAAGTCATGTCAAACATTCACGCAATTCCAGCGCCTGAGCCAGAGGCAGGGCCCGCAAAAACAGAACCCAACTCCGCCTAAAATTCAAGCGTCACATGCCCATCCCTGGACAAGCGCAAGAACTCAACCCCAGTCACCAAGGCCCGGCCCAATACAAAATTGCTACGGGCCTGCGCCATGTCCACCTCAGCGGTACCAGACGTTGCCGTCGCG
>JAJTDO010000053.1 GCA_021300475.1 Burkholderiales bacterium
GAATGAAAACGTGGAACTACAAGAAATTTCGGAAAATCAAAGGTAAGCCGTTGAATTTATTGGAGCGCCCAAGTCAAAATTGGCGAAAATTGGGAAAAAGTGACGAACTTGGGAATGCCGGACGACAACTTCATCCGTAGCCAGCCAAAAGTGTGTTGCGGTTGTTGGCGCCGGCATGGCGGGTGTTTGGGTTTCATTTCAGCTGGCATTGGAAGGCTTTGAAGTCGTTTTACTTGACACCGCCCAGCATATTTGTGAGGGTGCCTCTGGCAACGCAGCAGGGGCCTTCCATCCGCACTTGTCGATTGACGATGCACGGATGTCGAAAATTACCAGAGCGGGCGTGAGCGCTACGCTGGAGTCTCTGTGTTTGCTGACACAGGCCAATTTGCTGGTAGAAAATGTGGATTGGGGTCGAACAGGCCATGTTCAATTGTTTGACGATGCACAAGACGAAGCACGATTTGTAAAAGCGCTGCAGACTTTGCAATTTCCCAGTGAGTGGGTGCGCTTGCTTGATCAGCGGCAGGCCAGTGAACGCTTGGGGTTTCAAACCCGTATGGGCGGACTGTATTTTTCTCAGGCGGGTTGGTTAAAACCGGTGCAATGGTGTGAGGCTGCGCTTGCTTATATCCGTTTAAAAAGCCAATGTGACGGTGAGTCTGGTATTGGCAGCATTGCTTTCATGCCGGGCTGCGAAGTCTTGTCTTTGCGACGGCTTGAAGCAGAAAATGATTCGCCTGCGCAGCCAGGCATTGAATTGCAATTGACTGATTCAACGCTCGCCGTGGACCATGTGGTGATTGCCGCTGCGCAAAACAGCCTGAATGTATTCCACCAAAGTGGCGTTGTGGTTAATACAGTGAAGGGGCAAGTATCTGTTGTGGGTACCGAGAAGCCGCTCAAGGCGGTTTTGTCCGGCGCAAGTTATGCCATTTCCTTTAATGAAAAAGAGCTACTGATTGGTGCAACATTTGAGCGGCCTTGCAAAAGTCTGGAAGTGACGGTTGAGGCGCACCAGGAAAACTACAAGAAGTTGCAACGGGTGTTTCCGGAAAATACGTTTGCGTTCCCAACGCGTGGCAGAAGTGCCTTGCGTTGCGCTTGGCTGGACCGGATGCCTGCAATCGGTTGTGCAATCAATGAGGCGGGAGAGGCGCATCCTCAAATTTTATACGCAACTGGATTTGGCTCCAGAGGCATGACTTGGGCAGTGCTTGCAGGAAAGTTACTGGCGGCCCGATTGTCAGGCCGCCCTTCTCCGCTGACTCAGGATTTGGCAGCGGCTGTTTTGCCAGGGCGTTTCTTTTCACGGGCTTCGAACTCAAAACCCACGCCCCCCTCAGGTTTGAGTACCAAATAAGCCTTGAAGTTTCGTTTTGTTTTTGCAGAGACAAACCGCGCCAACAAATCCGTTTTTCTGTCATTCAACAGCTTTCCCATTTGTTCAGGTTCTATGGGTTGCTGCAAAATAACTTTGCCTGATTTGAAATCGCAACTTTTTTGCGGACCCAGTGCTTTTTCGCAAATGTAGTTGCTGATGTTGTCGTAAACATTGGAGCCGCATTTCGGGCATTTGCCCAAGGGCTGCCGGTCTGAGAAGTCTGGTGCTTCGGCGTTCTCATCGTCGGATGCATTGCCCTGACCAAAATCAAATTCCAGCTTGAATTCGGGAGTGAGTTTCAAGACCGCAGAGAATGGTTTGCCCATCTTGCTTCTGAAACCATCGAGCATGGGCAAGTGATGTTCTGAAATCAAGGTCTCAACTTCAGCTACTTCAAATTGACGGCCACCTGGTACTTTTGTAATTGAAAAATCGCAGCTTTCGCTATTTGTGCAAGAGAAGCGGCGATAATTTTCTTTCACGACCGATTTGCACTTCGGGCAAGGTGTTTTTAGTGTTGCGTAATCGCCGGGTATGGTTTCTTCGGTGTAGTTTTTTGCCCGTTCAACGATATTGTTGGTGACGCGTGCAATTTCAGCCATGAAATTGTCGCGGGACAAACGCCCTTTTTCCATTTGGCTGAGTTTGAATTCCCATTCACCCGTGAGTTCGGGCATGGTAAGTTCTTTTACGCCAAGGCCACGCAACAAGGTCAGCAATTGAAAGGCTTTTGCGGTCGGTATGAGTTCGCGCGCTTCGCGCACCAGATACTTTTCTGCCAACAAACCTTCAATGATGGCCGCGCGGGTGGCTGGTGTGCCCAGCCCCTTTTCGCCCATGGCTTCGCGAAGTTCGTCGTCATCGACCAGTTTGCCGGCACTTTCCATGGCTGAGAGCAAGGTGGCCTCAGAATAGCGTGCCGGTGGTCGGGTTTTTTGTGCCAACAGGTCAATTACTGCAACCGGCAGTTTTTCGCCGGGTGTAATGGGTACCAAGGTGTCGTTGTCTACCGCCAATTCTTTGCCATATACCGCCAGCCAGCCGGGTTCAGTAAGCACTTTGCCTTCTGTTTTGAACTGGTGCGATTCCACTTGGGTGATACGGGTGGTGATGAGGTATTCGGCGGCAGGAAAAAAGATTGCCAAGAAACGCTTGACCACCATGTCGTAGAGCTTTTGTTCGGGCTCTGACAAGTTTTTTGGTGTTTGCAAGGTGGGGATGATCGCAAAGTGATCAGAGACCTTGGTGTTGTCGAAAATTCGCTTGTTGGGTTTTATCCAGCCTTTGTCCAGAATTTTTTGAGCGTGAGGCTGATAGCCTTGAACAAGCGCGGCCGATTCAGATTTCCCTGAGGCGCCTTCAATTAGCGCTTCAACGGTTTTTACAACCGTGCCCAGATAGTCTTCCGGCAATGCGCGTGAATCTGTTCTCGGGTAGGTCAGTACCTTGTGTTTTTCATACAGCGCTTGTGCAAGTCCCAAGGTGTTTTTAGCGGAAAAGCCGAACCGGCTGTTGGCTTCTCGTTGCAAAGTGGTCAGGTCAAACAGTTGTGGTGCGATTTGGCTGGAAGGTTTGCTTTCTTCGGAAGCGCTGCCTTGTTTTCCTTTGCAGGCATCAACAATGGCTTGGGCTTTGGCTTCGTCCCACAGACGATCGGCACGGGCGTCAGGGTCGTCGCCCTTCTTGAATTTCGGATCGAACCATTTTCCCTCATATTGACCGGCAAGCGCTGAAAACCCCGCCTTGATCTCAAAGTAAGGTCTGGAAACGAAACGGCGTATTTTTTCTTCACGTTCCACAACAATGGTGAGCGTCGGGGTTTGAACCCGACCTACCGTGGTCAGGTAGAAGCCGCCTTCCTTGCTGTTGAATGCAGTCATGGCGCGGGTACCGTTGATACCGACCAGCCAATCGGCTTCTGAACGGCAACGGGCAGCGTCCGCCAGGGGTTGCATCTCGGTGTCGGACCGCAGCTTTTTGAAAGCCTCGCGGATGGAACCGGGGGTCATGGACTGCAGCCAGAGCCGGGAGACAGGCTTGTTGCTTTTCGCATGTTGAATAATCAAACGGAAAATAAGCTCACCCTCGCGCCCCGCGTCGCAGGCGTTTATGAGACGCCCAATGTCTTTTCTTTTGAGCAACTTCACCAGAACTTTCAGTCTGGGTTCTGTTTTCGCAATGGGCCGCAAATCAAAATGCGTGGGTAGTACGGGCAGGTTTGCAAAACTCCACTTGCCCCGTTTAACCTCAAATTCTTCGGGTGCTGCGATTTCCAAAAGGTGACCGACCGCCGATGAAATGACATATTCTTCATTTTCAAAGTAGTCATCGTGTTTGGTGAAACCTCCGAGTGCCCTGGCAATGTCAGCAGCAACAGAGGGCTTCTCTGCAATAATCAGGGCCTTTAATGCGGGGGTGTCGTTCACGTGTGATGCTTTCTGGCGTTCAGTGGTCTATGGCGCGAAAGTGTAAGGGGCAGATAATCTATTTTGCAAGCGAAGTCTGATGTAGCGCCGCTAAACTGCTGTATTTGGTCTCTTTTAGGTCATGGCCCAGTATTGTCCCGGCCTGGCTTCAATCTGCCCTTGCAATTCCATTTCACACAAAGCCACAGACAGGTCTTCCGGAGAGCGTCCGGTTGCTTCTATTAGCAAGTCGAGCTGTTGCGGGTCTCTTTGAAGCAGGCTCAACAACTGGGCTGACAGGGGATCTGCTGCAGTTACCCGTCCGCCGGCTTTGGCATTGTTGCCGTGGCTGCTGCGCGTTTTTTTCGTTTTCAAACGCTGCTGGTTTGGTTCTGATTCAAGCACCTCTTGTTCAATGTCCTGAATGGTTTCCACCAGAGTGGCGCCTGCGCGAATGGCCTGATGGCACCCTCTGGCCTGAGGGCTGTCGATGGAACCTGGAATGGCCATGACAGATTTTCCGAGATCGTTTGCAATATTTGCAGTGATCAGTGAACCCGACCGTGTTGCCGCTTCAACCACAACCAAACCTTTGCACAATGCCGCAATCAGCCGGTTGCGGCGGGGAAAGAACACAGGGCGTGGCGGGGTACCCGGCGGGTATTCGGAAACCAGCAAACCCCCAGAGGCTTGAATCTTCTCATACAGGGCTGAATTTTCAGTGGGGTAGACAACATCTACGCCACAGCCCAGAACGGCAATGGTTCTGCCGTGCACTTGCAGGGCGCCCACGTGGGCAGCGCTGTCGATGCCCTTGGCCAGACCGCTGATGATGGTCCATCCTTTTTTTGCGAGCTCTGCGGAAAAGTCGCGGGCGCGGCGTTTTCCGGACAGTGTGGCGCCGCGGCTTCCGACCATGGCAATGCCTTTGTCGTTTAATAAACTGATATCGCCCAGTAGAAACAGCAACATGGGCGGGGAAGGCAATTCACGCAGGGTTTGCGGATAGGCGGCGTCCCAGAAGCTGAGCAACTGGTGCTCGTTGTTCGCATTGAGCCAGTCTGAACTGGCTTGAACCCATTCTGCGATGTGGGCCGGAACATTGAGCCAGGCCTCCCAGACAGCAGGGGGCAACTGACAGCCGCGAGGCGGCGTTTTCAGCCGCGCGTGGGTGGGATCTGCCACAGACCGCGCCAGCGCCATGCGTTGCGAGCTGTTTAAGGCGTCGTGGAAAGCCAGACAGAGGGCTGCGCGAATAAAATCTGCAGAACAAATGAGAGACATAAGGTGTCACAGTAGTAAAATGGGTAATTGATTCAAGGTTTTCTCTGTTTAATGCGGGGAAAACCGCAGGAAATAAGGAAGAGAACCATGGCGCTCATGCAGATTCTGCGCTACCCAGACCCCCGACCCCGGTGTGGGCTTGGCAGCCACACAGGTGGACAGGCACATTCGCATGTTGGTGGCCGATGTATCGGAACACCACGACGATCTTCATGTGTTTGTGAATCCGGAGATTGTGGATCGCAGCCAGGACAAGGTGCCCTATGAAGAGGGCTGCTTGTCTGTTCCGGGCGTTTATGAGGAAGTCAGCCGTCCTGCCACCATCACGGTGCGCAGCCAGAACCTGAAAGGCGAATGGTTTGAATTGTCCGCCGATGGTTTGTTGGCGGTGTGCATACAGCATGAAATAGACCACCTTGATGGCAAGGTTTTCGTCGAGTATTTGTCGCAATTGAAACAGAACCGCATTAAAACCAAATTGAAGAAGCAAGAGAGGCTGGACGTTTGAGACTGGTGTTTGCGGGTACCCCGGCGTTTGCTGCCGAAGCGCTGGAAGCCTTGCTGGCTGCCGGTCATCAAGTTGAGCTGGTGCTCACACAGCCTGACAGGCCTGCCGGGCGCGGGATGAAATTGCAGGCGTCCGCCGTAAAGCAAGTGGCGCTTCGGCATGGCATTGAAGTGCTGCAACCGGTCTCCCTGCGCAAAGGCGATGAAGCCGAGCAAGTGTTCAACCGGCTTGTGGATCCGTGCGGTAAAGGGCGGCCAGAGGTGATGGTGGTGGCCGCTTACGGCCTGATTTTGCCAAAGCGCGTTTTGGAAGTTCCGCTGCACGGGTGTTTGAACATTCACGCCAGCTTGCTGCCCCGCTGGCGGGGGGCTGCGCCCATACACCGGGCCATTGAAGCGGGCGACGCGCAAACCGGCATCACCATCATGCAAATGGATGAGGGTCTTGATACCGGCGCGATGTGCCTGCAAGCAAGTCTGCCCATTGAAAATGACACCACAGGTTTGTTGCATGACCGACTGGCGGCACAGGGTGCGGTCATGATTGTCCAAGCGTTGGAGCGGCTTGGCAGCCAGCGGTTGGATTGCGTGCCTCAACCAACGGAAGGGGTGACCTACGCTGAAAAAATCCGCAAGGAGGAAGCGCGAGTGGACTGGCAGCAGAGCGGCCCGGTTCTTGCCCGAAAAATTGCAGCGTTTGATCCGTTTCCGGGTTGTTGGACCACAGTTGCGTCGCTGGCGGATGAAAATATCAAGCTCTTTGAGGCGGTGGTGCTTGAGTGTCCTGACTCTGGCGAGGCGGTGGGCACAGTGTTGCAGCTTGGCCAGACAGGCATGGATGTGCAATGTGGTCAGGGCGTTTTGAGAATAAAAACCCTGCAGCGTCCGGGGGGGAAAAAACAGCCGGCGCAGCAGTCACTGCACAATTCCGGTGTGCAATCCGGTGTTCGTCTGAGTTGATTTACCGCGCAGACCTACCGGTTGCCTTGGTTCTTTTTGGAGGACGCAGACATGTTCAACTGGTTTAAAACCTTTTTGTTGATGGCCGCCTTCACGGCGTTGTTTGCAGTGGTCGGCGGGGCGCTGGCCGGGCGGGGCGGCATGATCATGGCTCTGGGGTTTGCCGCCCTGATGAACGTGGGTGCCTACTGGTTTTCAGATACCTTGGTGTTGCGTATGTACAATGCGCGGCAAGTCCATGCCCACACTGAACCGGCGCTGTATGCAATGGTTGCTCAACTGGCACAACGCGCCAGTCTGCCCATGCCCAAGGTTTATTTGATTGATGAGGATTCTCCCAATGCATTTGCCACTGGCCGAAGCCCTGAGCATGCGGCCGTGGCAGCGACCACGGGTATTCTAAGGATTTTGTCGGACAATGAATTGCGTGGTGTGATGGCGCACGAACTGTCGCATGTAAAACACCGCGACATTCTGATTTCAACGATTTCTGCTACTTTGGCGGGTGCCATTTCAGCCGTTGCCAACGTGGCGATGTTGTTTGGCGGACGAGACGACGAGGGGCGCCCTGCGAATCCGCTGGCGGCCCTGTTGGTCGCCTTGCTTGCACCTTTGGCCGCAGCCGTTATCCAGATGACAATTTCGCGGGCCCGGGAATATGAGGCGGACCGTGGTGGAGCGGAGGTTTCAGGCGATCCGTTGGCGTTGGCCGCAGCGTTGGAAAAAATTCACCGCTACGCCTCCGGTATTCCCTTGCCCACGGCGCAGGCGCATCCGGAGACTGCACAAATGATGATTATGAACCCGTTGTCAGGCCAAGGCCTGAGCGGACTTTTCAGTACCCACCCTCCCACACAAGAACGCGTCCGGCGTTTGGTGGACATGGCCCGACAGGGCGTAGGACATTTTAAAAGTTGAAAAAAAACAAACCCAATTGCCCAGAAGATTCACTGGCGTTTGCGCTGATCGAATCCGTCAAGGTTGTGACCTTCGTGCTGGAAGAGGGGCGTTCCTTGACCGATGCCTTGGAACTGGCGGATATACCTCCGATTGCCAAAGGTGCAGTGCAGGACATCAGTTACACCGCGATGCGCACCTGGGGCCGCGCTTACGCGTTGAAATCCTTGCTGGCGGGTCACAAGCGCCTGAACCCTCTGGACCTCGATGTGCTGCTGACGGTGACCTTGTGTCTGGCGCTTGAGGCGGATCGGGTGCGCTATGAACCCCATACGCTGGTGGATCAGGCGGTCAGTGCCGCAGCCGCGCAACGGCACACAGCGGGCGGCAAGAATTTGATCAACGCTTGCTTGCGCAGGTATTTTCGCGAGATTGATGAGCTGGTGGCCGAACTGGATCAGGACCCTCGCTGGATCTGGAGTTTTCCGGGTTGGTGGATCAACAAGGTTCGCAAGCAATACCCTGATCGTTGGGAGCAGCTGCTGGCGCACGCCAACCAGCAACCTCCCCTGACATTGCGAGTCAACCGTCGCAGGGCGAGTCAGGCAGAGGCGCTGGCCGCTTGCGAGGTTGCCGTAAAACGGGGCACTTGCTGGAAATCGCTGATGTGGAACTGACGGCTTTGGATGCCGACCCTGAGCGGCTCTCCCGCGTCGAGGACAACCTGTCGCGACTGGGCTTGCTTTCAGACCGTGTTCAAATGGTCTGTGACGACGCCAGCCAGCCCAAGCGCTGGTGGGACGGCCGACCTTACGACCTTATTCTGGCCGATGTGCCCTGCTCTGCTTCGGGTGTGGTGAGACGGCACCCGGACATCCGCTGGCTGCGCAGAGAGAACGATGTTGCAAACTTGTCGCACTTACAGGGCAAAATAGTCGATGGTCTTTGGTCTCTGCTCAAGCCGGGTGGTACATTGCTCATCGTTACTTGTTCAATATTTGAGGAAGAGGGCGGTTTGCTTGTCCGCAATTTCCTGAAACGTCATAAGCATGTCATTGTCGAGGATGCACCCGGTCTGGTGTTTCCTGAAATGACGGCGGACGGTCCGGGTCAGGATGGATTTTTTTATGCAAAGCTGAAAAAGGCCGCCCATGGTTAAAGCATGCAGTCTAAAAACAGGCACAGGTTTGGTGGGGTTTGGCGCTTGGCCATCACGCTTTGGGTGTGCTGGTCGCTGTCTTTCTCCGTCCTGACCCAAGCTTCCCAGGATGTCATTGAAATTTACGATGTCAGCCTGGAAGCCTCCGAGCCTCCTGAGGCCAGTTGGTTGCTGAGTGCCAACTTCAAAATGGAGTTGAGTTCACGACTCGAAGAGGCCGTCAACCGTGGTCTGCCTTTGGTGTTCATCACGGACATAGAGGTTTCAAGACCCCGTTGGTATTGGTTTGATGAAAAAAGTGTGTCGCAGACCCAAACCTACCGCTTGTCTTACCATGCGCTGACGCGTCAGTACAGGGTCAGCACCGGCGTTTTGAATCAACGGTTTGACAGCCTTCCAGAGGCCATCGGCATGCTCAAGCGCATTCGTCGGCTTAACATTGCCAAAAAGTCTGAACTCAAACCCGGAGCGCAGTATGAAGTTGCCGTGCGCATGCGCTTGGACACAACACAGCTTCCCAAACCGTTTCAAGTCAATGCACTGACCAGCAAAGACTGGAACCTGTATTCCGACTGGAAACGCGTTATCTTCACCGCGCCTGTGGAGCCGGCCAAATGAACCCGCTGCTTCAAGGTACCCGACCCATTCGTTACGCCTTGGTGTTTCTCAGCGGCTTGGGCGGTATCTTGTTGTTTTTACTGGCTTCGGCTTCTTCCAACAGCTCTTTGTTTGATGACAATTATTCCACGCTGCTGGCGCTGAACGGTCTTGCGGCCTTCGCTTTGCTGGGTTTGGTGCTGTTGTTGATTTTCAGGTTGGTCAGACGTTATCGCCAAGGCGTTTTTGGTTCCCGGCTGATGCTCAGGCTGTCTTTGTCGTTCGCATTGATGGGGTTGATACCCGGCTTGGTTCTGTACGTGGTGTCTGTGCAATTTTTGGCGAAAAGTCTGGACAGTTGGTTCAACGTGCGGGTCGACAGCGCATTGGAGGCCGGCCTGGATTTGGGTCGGGTGGCGATGGACAACCTGGTGGTGGACGTCAAGAACAAGACGCTGAATCTGGCCAACGAACTGGGGCGCATTCCTGATGAGCAACAGCACTTTAATTTAAGCCGGATCCGCGAGTCGCTGGTGCTTGATGACATCGCGTTAATTAATGCTGGTGGCAGGATTGTCTACTCGACGACAGAAAATCTGGAGAGGCTCAAGCCGGATACGCCCACGGTTTCTTTGCTGCGGCAAGTTACGGATGGCAGGCCTTATGCAAAGCTGGAAAGCGATATTCAGGATGACGTTGCAGATTTGCGGGTTAGGGTCATTGTGCTGGTGCCCAATCTGAAAATGACGTTGAACAACACGCCGCGCTACCTGATGGTGGTTCAGCATGTGCCTTTAGGCTTGGCGCAGCAGGCGCAGTCAGTGCAAAAAGCCTACCGCGATTACCAACAGGTCACGCTTTCGAAGGCTGGACTGCGAAAAATTTACGGTGTGACGCTGACGCTCGCCACATTGTTGACGGTTTTTATTGCCATTGGTGTTGGGTTTTGGTTGTCCTCCCGATTGGCGTCCCCCCTGCTCTGGTTGGCAGAGGGTACCCGGGCGGTGGCCCAGGGCAATTTTCAGCCGATGGAGCAGATTTCCGCCGATGCTGAGCTTCGCGAATTGGTTCAGTCTTTCAACATGATGACCCAGCAGTTGTCCGAGACGCGCTCGCGCCTGGAAACCAACCAACTGGGTTTGAGCCGCGCCAATGAGTTTTTGAAACGTTTGTTGGGCAGTTTGTCTGCCGGGGTGTTGGTACTGGACAAAGATTTTCACCTGCGGGTGTTCAACAACGGCGCCCAGCGTATTTTTGAGCGCGATCTGCAGGCGCTGGCTGGCAGGCCGCTGGATGAGTTTGAGGGACTGGAAGGCTTTGCCGTCAGTGTGCGGGCAGCGTTTGCCGATCTAGACGAGAAAGCTGAAAACCCGAGTTGGCAGCGGCAGATAGAGTTGCCACGCCGTGACGAGCCCAGCACGGTAAAAATTCTTCTGGTGCGCGGCAGTCGAATGGACATTGGTGGCGAGGCTGACTTTGTCATGGTTTGTGATGACATTTCAGATCTGGTGTCTGCCCAAAGGACGGTGGCATGGGCGGAAGTTGCGCGCAGGTTGGCCCATGAAATTAAAAATCCTTTGACGCCCATTCAACTGTCGGCCGAACGTCTGCAAATGAAGCTGGCGGATTTGCTGGACGAGCAGCATCAGGGAATGCTCAACCGGGCGACAAAAACCATTGTCAATCAGGTGGCTGCCATGAAGCGCATGGTGGACGAGTTTCGCGACTATGCACGCATGCCGGCCACCGAACTGCATCCGTTGGATTTAAATGAATTGGTGAAAGATATTCTGGGCTTGTATGGCCATGCAGACCCGGACCGGCCTGAGGTTCGTCAGCGGGTGCTGCCCTTGCTGGCGCCTGATTTGCCCTTGGTCATGGGAGACGCCACTCAACTGCGCCAAGTGATTCACAACCTGCTGCAAAACGCCCATGACTCTGTGAATGGCCGGGAAGAAGGTCGCGTGGAAATACGCACCGAGCTGCAACAGGTACAAAAAAGTGTGAATGTTCCGGTGCTGGCGGTTAAATTGGTGATTGCAGACAACGGCAGTGGTTTCCCGGCTGATATGATGGTGCGTGCCTTCGAGCCCTATGTAACGAACAAACCCGGGGGCACCGGTCTGGGCTTGGCTATTGTGAAGAAGATTGTGGATGAACATGGCGCTCGCATTTCTGTGAGAAACAGGTTCAGCGCTTCCGGTGAGGTGTCAGGTGCGGCGGTGGAAATTACCTTTTTACGGTTAGTAGCAGACGAAACAGGTAAAGAGTCGTTAGAATTGCGAAAAGTTTCAGAGTGAGACAAATCCAGTATGGCCAATATTTTGGTTGTTGATGATGAAATTGGTATCCGAGAACTCCTGTCGGAAATTCTCGGTGATGAGGGGCATGAGGTGCAAGTGGCTGAGAATGCGCAACAAGCGCGTCTCAAGCGCGATGCCCTTACGCCCGACCTTGTGCTGCTTGATATCTGGATGCCAGACACCGATGGCGTAACCCTGCTCAAAGAATGGGCCTCAAAGGGTTTGCTGACCATGCCGGTTGTCATGATGTCAGGCCACGGCACCATAGACACGGCGGTTGAAGCCACTCGCATCGGTGCCATGGACTTTTTGGAAAAGCCGATTGCACTGCAAAAACTTCTGAACACGGTGAGCGATGCGCTCAACCGGGTGCGCAAGCAAAAGGAAGTGAATCAGGAAATTGCCGCCTTCCGTGGCATGGCCATGGCCCAAGCTGCGCAAGCACCGGTTCCCGAAGTCAAAAGTCCCCTTGAGCTGGCGATGGCTGCAATGGTTGAACTTGACCTCAGCCAGCAACTGCGTGAAGTCCGCGATCAATTTGAAAAAATTTATTTTGAATTTCATTTGAATCAGGAAAACGGCAGCATGACCCGTCTGGCAGAAAAGACCGGCATTGAAAGAACCCACCTCTACCGCAAACTGAAACAGTTGGGTGTTGAAGCGACCCGCGGTTCACGACGCATCTGAAAAAATCTTGATGGCTGAATCAACTGGTCAGGCACTGGTGCAAACAGTGCTTGTCATGGGGCCGCAGGCCTGCGGCAAAAGCGATTTGCTTTTGCATTGGGCAAGACAATCTCCCCCAGAAGAAAAATGGACCCTGCTGTTTAACGGCAGCACCCTGCCCTTGGGGCATCTGCCGGAGAACGTTCACGCCTTGCAATTGGCTCAGGGCTGTCTTTGCTGCAGTTCCCGTCTCATTCTGAACACACATTTGGGCCGCACGCTGCGCATGCGCAGACCTGACCGCCTTTTTATTGAAATCAACCACACCAGTCACCCGGACAAACTGTTGGCTTTTTTGCAAGACGCCCAGTGGCAACAATGGCTGGCCAAGCCCAAATGCGTGTCGGTGCTGCCACTTGCCCATGCGCAAGCCCTGTTGGCAGACAATGAAATTGAAAGCCCTTGGATAACTTGCGCCGATGCGATGCTGGTGACGGGTTTGGCGCAGGCAGACGCTGCGCAAGCCGCTGATGTGTTGTTGGCGTTGAGACACCGCGGCGGGCCGGCACAATACCGTGTCAATGCCGATGTTTCGGCGTGGCCGTGGGGTGCTGCAGAAGCGGCTTTGGGAACTGGCGTTCGACCCTTATAATAACGGGTTGGTATACCTTTACAGAGGCCCCGCGATGAACACGCGCCCCGCTTCTTCCAGGTTCGAGTGTGAACTGGAAACGAAACTTAAAAACCTGCTTTCCCAAAGAATCCTGATTCTTGATGGTGCCATGGGCACCATGATTCAGCGCTACAAGCTCAGCGAAGCGCAATACCGGGGTGCCGGAACTGGCGACCGCTTTGCAGATTTCGCCCACGATGTAAAAGGCAACAACGAGTTGCTGGTGCTGACGCAGCCCCACATCATTCAGGAAATTCATGAGCAGTATCTGGCCGCGGGTGCCGACATTGTTGAAACCAATACGTTTGGAGCCACTTCTGTGGCTCAGGCCGACTACCACATGGAACACCTCGTTGATGAGATGAACCGGGAAGCGGCTCGCCTGGCCAGAGCGGCGTGCGACAAGTATTCCACGCCCGACCGGCCCAGATACGCTGCCGGCGCATTGGGCCCTACGCCTAAAACCGCTTCAATTTCGCCTGACGTAAACGATCCGGGCGCAAGGAACATCAGTTTCGACGAACTGGTGACCTCGTATTACCAGCAAACCAAGGGTTTGGTGGAAAACGGTGTGGATTTGATTTTGGTGGAGACCGTTTTCGATACGCTCAATGCCAAAGCGGCGTTGTTTGCAGTCGATCAATATTTCGAGGACACCGGTAAACGCTTGCCCATCATGATTTCCGGCACTGTGACAGATGCATCGGGCCGGATTTTGTCTGGGCAGACGGTGGAGGCCTTCTGGAATTCAGTGCGCCATGCCCGCCCCGTGACCATCGGCTTGAATTGTGCATTGGGCGCCACCTTGATGCGCCCGTATGTGGCGGAGCTTTCCAAAATTTGTGATGCCCATATTTGTGTTTATCCGAATGCAGGTTTGCCCAACCCGATGTCTGATACCGGCTTTGATGAAACGCCGGAAATCACTTCTGCGCTGGTCAAAGAATTTGCCAGGGCCGGTTTTGTGAATATTGCAGGGGGGTGTTGCGGAACCACCCCGGATCACATCGCAGCCATTGCGAAAGCCTTGGCCAGTGAAAAGCCACGTGTGGTGCCCAAGATCGAGAGTGCCTTGCGCTTGTCGGGTTTGGAGCCACAAACCATCACAGACCATTCCTTGTTTGTGAACGTGGGCGAGCGCACCAACGTTACCGGATCAAAGGCCTTTGCACGTCTGATTTTAAACAGCCAGTACGATGAAGCCTTGGCTGTGGCCAGGCAGCAGGTTGAAAACGGCGCCCAAATTATTGACATCAACATGGATGAAGCCATGCTGGATTCAAAAGCTGCCATGGTGCGCTTCTTGAATTTGCTGGCATCGGAACCTGACATTGCAAGGGTTCCGCTGATGATTGATTCATCAAAATGGGATGTCATTGAAGCCGGACTGAAGTGTGTGCAGGGCAAGCCTGTTGTCAATTCGATTTCCATGAAAGAGGGCGAAGCCGAGTTTCTGCGTCAAGCCCGGTTGTGCCGCAGGTACGGCGCTGCCGTTATTGTGATGGCCTTCGATGAAAAGGGTCAGGCAGACACGTACGAACGAAAAATCGAGATCTGCAAACGCGCTTACGATCTGTTGGTAGAGCAGGTGGGTTTTCCTGCGGAAGACATTATTTTCGATCCAAATATTTTTGCCATTGCCACCGGCATTGAAGAACACAACAACTACGCGGTTGATTTTATCAACGCAACCCGTTGGATTCATGAAAACCTGCCGCATGCAAAAATTTCCGGCGGTGTTTCCAATGTCTCTTTCAGCTTCCGGGGCAATGACCCTGCCCGTGAAGCCATACACACCGTATTTTTGTACCACGCCATCAAGGCTGGCATGACCATGGGCATTGTAAACGCTGGCATGATGGGGGTTTACGACGAACTCGACCCCGAGCTGCGCAGGCGTGTGGAAGACATCGTGTTGAACCGCGAGCCGTCCTTCCCTGACGATTTGCCCAGTGATTCGCCGGAGCGTGAAAAAACCGCCACCGAGCGCATGATTGAATTTGCATCCAGCCTGAAGGCGGGTGGTAAGAAGGAAGAAGAAAATCTGGTGTGGCGCAGTGAGCCAGTGGCAAAACGCCTGGCCCACGCACTGATTCACGGCATTACGCAATTTATTGAAGAAGACACGGAAGAAGCCCGTGCAGCGTTGGCCGCCACCGGGGGGCGTCCGCTGCATGTCATTGAAGGCCCGTTGATGGACGGCATGAACATTGTGGGCGATTTGTTTGGCGCCGGAAAAATGTTTTTGCCGCAGGTGGTGAAATCTGCCCGGGTAATGAAGCGCGCCGTGGCCCATTTGGTGCCCTTCATCGAGGAAGAGAAACTGCAAATGCAGGCCGCAGGTGAAGACGTTCGCACCAAGGGAAAAATTCTCATCGCCACCGTCAAAGGTGATGTACACGACATCGGTAAAAACATTGTCACCGTGGTGTTGCAATGTAATAACTTTGAAGTGGTGAACATGGGCGTGATGGTGCCGTGTGCCGAAATTCTGGCGAAAGCGAAAGCCGAAGGTGCAGACATTATTGGCCTTTCAGGTTTGATCACGCCTTCCCTTGAGGAAATGGCCTATGTGGCCTCTGAAATGCAGCGCGACGATTACTTCCGTGAACGCCAGACGCCTTTGTTGATTGGGGGCGCCACCACCAGCCGTGTGCACACCGCTGTAAAAATTGCACCGTTTTACGACGGTCCCGTGGTGTATGTGGCCGATGCAAGTCGTTCGGTTTCGGTGGCGCAGAATTTGTTGTCGGACGAGGCTGCGGCCGGTTACATTGCAGGTCTGAAAACCGAATACGAACGTGTTCGCGACCAACATGCCAACAAGCGGGCCCAACCGCTGGTGAGCCTGGCGCAAGCACGCGCAAACAAGCCTGCGATTGACTGGGCAAGCTACAACGCACCCAAGCCCAAGTTCATTGGTCGCCGTTTGTTCAAAAATTTCGATCTCGCGGAAATTGCGAAGTACATCGACTGGCAACCGTTTTTTCAGACCTGGGACTTGCATGGTTCATTCCCCGCCATACTCAGTGACGCCGTGGTGGGTGATTCGGCCACACGTGTATTTGCCGACGGGCAAGCCATGTTGAAGCGGGTTATTGAGGGGCGCTGGCTGCAGGCCAATGCCGTGGTCGGTTTTTACCCGGCCAACACCGTCAATGACGACGACATTGAAATTTATGACGACGAAACGCGATCCAAGGTGCTGTTCACTTACCGCACCTTGAGGCAGCAAGGCGAAAAGCGCGAGGGTATTTCCAACAAGGCGCTGGCTGATTTCATTGCGCCAAAGGCTTCAGGTGTGGCTGACTACATTGGCATGTTTGCCGTCACAGCCGGCTTGGGCATCGACAAAAAAGAGCGGCAGTTCGAGGCAGAGCACGATGACTATTCCAGCATCATGTTGAAATCGATTGCTGACCGGTTGGCGGAGGCCTTTGCGGAGTACATGCATGAACGTGTGCGACAAGACTTGTGGGGTTACGTGCCGCAGGAGTCCTTGAGCAACGAAGAGTTGATCAAGGAAAAGTACACGGGTATCAGGCCGGCACCAGGTTACCCTGCTTGCCCTGAGCACACCGTGAAGTTCGACATGTTTGAGGTGCTCGGTGCTGCCGACGTCAGCATGGCGCTGACAGAAAGCCTGGCCATGACACCGGCCGCCAGTGTTTCGGGTTTTTACTTTTCTCACCCGGACAGCGATTACTTCAATGTTGGAAAAATTGACACAGACCAATTGATGGATCTGGCAAAGCGTTCTGGTCGCACGGAAGAAGAATTGCGCCGTGCCTTGGCGCCGAATCTGAACTGAGTCAGTTGTCTTTGGGTGTGCTGGGTGCAAGTGTGAGGCCCAGCACATCCTGAATCTTTTTTCTACTGGGCTCGTCGCTCACCAATTCCGACAACCATTGGTCCATGGGTTTGTTCATCCATGTCAGCGCCCTTTGCAACATGGCTTTCACTGGATGCTGGGGTTCGTGTTGTTCAAAGTAAAACAGGGCCTGCTCAATGTTCTGTACCGCGTTTTGCCTGTTTGCTGGCGTTTGCAGGCGCTCAGAGGGCTGTGTATCGGCTTTGAGTGGGCTGACTAGGGGTGATGGGGGAAAGGGCGCTGTTGCCTCTGCCTTGCGCGTGGCTTCACGTTTGATGCGCACAGGCAGTTTTTCCATGGTTTTTGTAAATAATCCCCAAGCTTGAGCCGTGGTGGATTGCACCAGTGTTTCAATGTCATGGATAAGCGTGCGAATGGCCTGAGCGCTTTCCTCATCTGCCGGTGAGGGTTGGTACTGTGTTTGTATCAGGTCGCTGCAGTGTTGATCCAGCCAGCGCAGCCGACCCAACTTGATGGCTGGCCCATTCCGGAGGTCTTGCGGATACCCTTTGATCCACCAATGCTTGATCCAGCAATGCAGTCCTTCCATCCCCTCTTGCAAGCCGGGCAGTCCATCTGTCAGCAGACGGGCTCTGACCCACCAGACCATAACTTGCAGGTCTTTGGTGTCTTCCCGCAGCAGTTTCATACAAACTTTCGCAATGGCCTGCCAGTCCGTGTCTGGCGCACTGACGGACCAGATGCCTTCTGCAAAGTCGTCTTTTTCTGTGCTTTGCATTTGCTCAAGTTCAAGCCACTGTGATGATCCGCTGAGGTCTTGCCCGGCGGCATTTTCAGGTGAACAGGGTTCGGTGATAAAGGAAAAGGTCATTGCGGTTTTTCTTTGCGATAAATGGGTAAGGTCTTGCGAAGTAAGGTTTGTTGCGCGCTTGGTGTTGGCTCGCGTTTAAGAAAACTGTTGATGCCGAGCGCCATAGGCTGTTTTCTGTTCAAGCGCAGCGTATCGGCCGAGCTTGTAAATGAAATTTGCAACTGGCAATCGGCCTGCTGCAGGTCAGTGCTGGCCAGGCTTGCATGCGTGTGTGCCCCAAGCGTGCCAAGCCAATACCGTACTGGTTTGATGTCCAGACGTTGGCGTGCTTGTTAGGCCGTGAAAACCTCTGCACCACCTTGGCTTTCAGGCCGAGATCAGCATGAAGATGCCGTGACAGGAACAGGGCAACATTGGCTTCTGAGGAACAAGCCGGCAGACGGGCCAATGGCAACAAACTGGCTGTATTTGCGTCTTTGCTGAAATGCGTGGATGCGGCAAATTGCGCTTTCACAGCGTTGATTTGGACATCGAGCAAATCAAGCAGCAGCGCGTAGGCAAAGTGTTCTGCTTGGGTGCTTGAGGCGCATTGCATCATCGCTTCAGTGTCGTGGTCTGGAAGCGGTCCGCGCCAACCTGTCAGCGAGGTTTGTTTTGGTGACCAGGCACACTGCAGAAAACGTTTTGAGTGGGGGAGATTTTCCATGAACCCTCGTAAAGCACACGTTCGGAATTGAGCGAGTCAATCATTTTTACCGATACCATTTCAAAGCTTGAACAGAACCCTGCCAGCCAGCGTTCCAAGATGTAGCCCAGCGCTGCGACAGGAACCGGCAACAGTTTTTCAGGCAGCACACCCAGAGTGAAACAATGGGCAGACGCTGGTATGAAGCAAGCTTGCTCGCGGATTTGCAAGTGCTGCTTTTCAATTTGCAGCGATGTGAACGCGCCGCGCAAATTCAACCCAGTGTTTTCAGCGGTGTGATCAAACAACAGTAGCAGTTCAACAAATTCGAAGATACTCAGCTTGCACAGTGAGGCCAGGCTGTGTGTTTGTGCTTGCAAAAACGCGAAGGCCTTAAGTGCCTGCGATGCACTTGGAGCTGATGTTGTTTCAGTGCAAATTGCATCGAGTGAAAGCTTTGTACCCAACCGTAGAGGTTGATGCAGCATCAGGAAGGCGCCGTAGTTTGTGTTGCTTTGGTGCCAGGTTTCCTCGTGGTGAAAAGCCAATGTTTGCGCTTTGGCAGGTTTTGTAGATTCTGCAGTTTCTTGCAAAGCATGTGTTATTCGAACAATGCGTTGTTGAGCCTTGTAAGCCCCTTGAGGTTCGATGTGATGCACCAACGCAGAGGTTTCAATGACCACAGGTTTCAGGGCTTTGGAATACACATTGCACCAAAGCACTGGGTCGGGCAGCAGCAGTGCCAGCAGCTCGTTTTTGGACAACTGCAGCAATTGGCAATCATTGCTCAGCACCAAGGGAATCGACAGCGTTTTCAGACCTCTAGCGGCGGGTTCGGCTGGTATTTTCAATTGAAAAAAACGCAGACTTTCAGGGCTGTTAAAAAAATCTTCCAGCAAGGCGCCGCCCCAAGGTGTTTTTACGGTTCTGGGCCAAAGCAGCCGGTGCGTTTCGCTACCCAGCCCGCAAGGGCTTGCAGCGGTTTCTTTGGCTTGGCCCTCAGCTTTACTTTTGTGGGCTTCAAAGGCGTTTTGAATGCCCGCCCAAAGCTCCCATGCGAATAAACTCAGGCCTTGGACATAACAGCAAAAATGCGTGTTTTGAAGTGCTGGTTTTTCAAGCAGGATATTCAGTATCAGATGGTGTGTTGCGCAAGGCTGCCCCGTTGCGGTTTCTTGAGCATGCGTGGGTCTGCCAACCTGTATTTCAGCACTGGTGATCGTCACACCTTGCCGAAAAAAATCCCAACTGTTTGAAAATGATTTTTCATGGTCTGGCCCGTCCTGAATTTGAAGTTGTGTGGCAGCGCTAAGTTTCGACTGGTTTTTAAATGACTCCGGCCAGGGGGTCACTTTACTTTTGGGGCACCAAAAAGTCAGATCGGGGTTTTTCATGGCCAGCAAGCGCAGGCCCGCTTGGTCAAGGTGCTTATCAATGGAGACAGCGACATCAGCCATCAACATGGCGGTGCCGTGAAGCAGCCTATCTACTTCCGGCGCCTGTTCTGCGCGTAACGCTGCACTTTGAAGGTGGGCAAGCTCCGGATGCTGGCTGGCGAGTGTTTCCAGATTTGTATTCAGCCTGTTGAGCTGATGTTGAAAACGGGTGATCAGTTTTTTAGAAGCAGCTTTGTTTTTTCTGATCATGGCTTGTATTGCAATTGAAAATGCCAATGCAAGGGATCCACCAAGTAGCAAATCCGTTTCTTTTCGACTTTGGCGTGAGCAATTATTTTCAGCACAATGGTCAGTTCCAGCATGTCTGATGCGTTTGAAACGCGGCAACAGTGCAGATGTTCAATGTAACCTGCAGGTAGCAGTTTTCTGCAGCGTCTGGCCACCATATCGCAGGTGGCCTGCATGGGGTCGGCGTCATGAGGATTCCATTTCCAGTCTCCGCTTTCTGTGCCCAACAGCCCTGTGGTGTTTCGCAGGGCCGGGTGGGTTGCATTGCGGTTAAGGTGGTCGCCCACCAAAACAGCGAGTGCGTCCAGGCGCCTTTGGGTGTGCGTTTCATCGACCCGGTTGTGCAACAGTGTGTAGGCATTTGTCATTTCAGCCAATTCACAATCAACAGGGGCAGGGAAAACAGTGGGTCATGGTTGCCGTCCAGGCCTTCTTGCAGATGTGCCCTAACCTTCATCTCCAATGACTGCAGTGTTTTTGTGCTGATGGATTCGGTTTGTTCAGAGTCGTCTTGTTCCGGTTGCAACGTAAAGGCCCAGGGAATAAGAAGCTCGCCGCCTTTTTCATCTGTTGTTTCAAGCACACCTTGAAACAAGTAGATCTCAGCGGTCTGGGATTGCATGCGAATATCGCCCAATGTATTTTTAAGTAAAAGCAGATGCTGTTGAACATCGGCGGTGTCGCATTGGCGAAGATGCAGTTGTGTTTTGTGAAAGCGTTGTGCTGTCAGTAGTGCATCTGCCTGTTCATTCGCCAGCAGTTTTACATCGGTACAAGCCGTGCGCAACAGCACTTCAGGCAGACTGTACAAAGATAGATCTCTGGCGCTGAATATGTTTTCATCATAAAGCCCTATTAACAGTTGAATATTTAAACTGAGCGTTGAATGCTGCGGATTTTTTTCTGCGACAGGCGAAATATTTTTTGTTGTAACGGGGCGCAGCAGATGAAAGGTCAGGGCTGACAATAAAAAAATGCCGCAGGCTGGCAGTAATGGATTTACCACCAGCCCTGATACTACAGGCGTTGCAACTGTTTCGCCTTTCGAAAGTTTTTGGAGCAGCAAATACCAAATCAAAGCCGCCGCAAACCCAGCGGCAAGACTGGTTTTCCAGCGGCGGTCTGCCAGTTTTACAGTTAGCCTGGATACAAGAGACATTGTGTTCAGGCAATGGCGCGGTTGGTGGTCAGGTCCCAACCGGCACTGACGTTACCGCCGCCGCTGCCGTCTGCCCGCTTTTGTTGTGTGTATATCCAGCGAATTTTTCCGTAAGACAGTTCAACTGTTTCATGCGGGAATCCGGTGGCTTCGGGTGAACCTTTTACATTGACAGCAGAAATAAGCACTTGCTCCATGCGTATTTCCAGATACTTTATTTTTTGACCACCAGAGCGGCAAATTTCTATTACCACCTCATTGAGGTGACGGCCTGAACAACAGGCGTCATATATTTTCGGGCTGGATCTGTCGATGTGGTGTGTGATGCGCATGGCGCCGTGGTTGACACGCTCTGCCGTGGCACCACCCACTGAGCTGGCGGTGGCTGAGGCTGGTTGGTCCAGCGTGTGTTCGTAGGACAGTATTTCTATCCAGTCGACATGGTGCTCGTCCATGCTTTCGCCTGGAATGCCGCTGATTTTAATGAATGCGTCGAATGCCATTTTGTGAGGTTTCCTGTGTTGTATAAGGTGTTGTTGATTTAGCGTGAGGTTTGCGGCAATTCAGTGACCAGACGAAGCGATACGGTGAGTTCGTCAAGCTGGAAATGGGGACGCAAAAACACGGCCGCCTTGAATTGACCCGGCAAGCCCGGAGCGGGTATGACTTCAACCTGTGCCTCGCGAAGCGGAAAGCGGGCTTTTGCTTCTTGGCTGGCGTGGTCATCGAGCAATACATACTCGGCCAACCATTGGTTAAGAAAACGTTGAACACTTTCGGCAGAGCTAAAGCTGCCGATCTTGTCGCGAACAATGGCTTTCAAATAATGGGCAATTCTTGAAATGGCGAATACGTAAGGCAACTGACCTGACAGACGCGAATTCGCATTGGCCAGATCTGAATGGTAGTGGCGGGCTTTCTGTATGGACTGACCACTGAAGAAGGCCGCGTAGTCTGTGTTTTTACAATACACCAGACCAATGAAGCCTTGATCCGACAATTGCTTTTCGAGTCTGTCGGTAATGGCGATTTGAGTGGGGCATTGAAGGTACATTTCACCTTCCCGACTGCGAGACGAAAAGATGGGCAAGTCTTCCACCAGCCCGCCGCCTTCCACGCCTCGTATGGCCGCCAACCAACCGAATTGCGAAAATGCCTTGATGAGGTTTGCGCCATAGGCATAAGCCGCGTTCATCCAGAGAAAGTCCTGCCCATCTTCTGCCTCCAGGCTTTCTGCGTAGTCAAAGGTGGCGGTGCGCTGTTGGTCCCTGTCGTAGGGAAGACGCCCCAGCACTTGGGGCAATACCATGCCCAAATAGCGGGCATCTTCGGTTTGCCGGAAACTGCGCCACTTGATGTAGGCTGGGGTTTCAAATACGGTGGACAGTTGCATGGGCACCGTGAGTTCAGAGAAAGATCGCATGCCAAAAAAAGTGGGCGCTGGCGAGGCGATGACCGGTGTGTGCGCAGCAGCGCCTATCTTGGTGACTTGCTCAATAAAATACAGGTGATCCGGGTGCAGACCAATGGCTTGGTCAATAATGAGTGTTGAAAAAGGAGTGCCACCGAAACTGCCATATTCCTCTTCGTAAATAAGACGAAACAACTGACTTTGATCGAAGTCTGCAGCGCAACGCAAATCGCTGAGTGCAGACTCCATGTTGATGTTGAGCAGACGCACCTTCACTTGATCCGGGTTCTCAATGTGGTTGAGCAAAAACGCCAGCCCACGCCAGCTTGCTTCCAGACTTTTGAATTCCGGGTGATGAATGATTTCGTCCATCTGCGCGGAAAGTTGGGCATCAATTTCAAGCAACTGTGAATCAATGAGATTGCACAGGTTCAGATGTTCATTGATGTCGGCATCGCCCGCAGCGTCAGAGACCATGACGAGTGCGCGCTGCAGGCGCATTTGTTCATCTTGCGTCGGGCTGACCAGCCATTGTCCCCAACTGAGGGGGGATTTTTCTGTGTTTGTCGTGAGGCTTGTCGTGGTGTTCATCTTCATTCCTGAGAATCGCCAGTGGGGTTGACCGCATTATTTTTGGTTTCAAGCATCCATTGGCGAACCGCTTTTTGAAGGCGGGGATTTCCTGCCAGCTTGTTCCTAAGTTCGCTGAGCTTTTCGCGGGTTTCCACCAACCGTTGTAAATCGGTGTGTTGTGTGACGATGTGATCCGGATGAAAGTCGCTTAACTTTGTGAAGCGCAGTTCAATGTTCAGGTGTTCATCTTTTTCCGGGTGTCCGGTTGTTTTCGGAACACTGAGTTTCAATGTTGGACTGACAGCGCCCATGCAAGTGTCAAGATGCGCGCGGCTAACATTGACAAAGCCTGCACCCAATCCCTCGGCGCTTGTGGTTTCATCGTTCGCCTGTGATCCACTGAAGGGACCAATAACTCCGATGACAAGCGGCAGCTCCCGTTTTTCTGTCGTTTGACCGATTTCAACGTCATAGGTGATCTGCACGCGAGGCGGGCGGGTTCGCCCCAGTTTCTTTTGTAGGGATTCTTGACTCAAAACGATGCTTCCTTGAATATTCTAGGGGGTGTGGGCCAGTGGTTCAGTAACAGCAGATCGCCGGGTGAGAGCCCTTGCAGATGCCGGTATTGGAGTGAGATTTTTTTTGCTTTGTCTGCGCAGGGGTGCCAGCTCAGCACCCAATCGCTGCCTGACTTTTCAACTGTTGCTGTTTCGAGCGCACGCACCCATGACATGCGGCCTGTCCATGTGGGGCCGCTGCAGTTTTCGCCATCTGTTGTTTGTGCGTTGAATCTTGTGAGGTGCTGTGGTTGATCACCCCGCCAATAAAATTCAGACCAGATTTGCGGGCCGTTTCTATAACGCATCTGCTGCCCTTCAAGCGCGAAGGACTGTTCCATGAATATCGGATTGGGAATGGGGCGCAATTCAAACCGCGCCAGGTGATTGCCGCCCGCCGCCGTTGGTCTGATTTGCCCGAGGTGGCCGAGCAGTGTTAAAAATTCGGCTTCAAAGGGGGGCGTCTGGCCAAAGCGCCTCACCACTCTCCATTGCTCGCCTTGAACCCTCAGCGCACCTTTCAGGTTGTGCTGCACAAAGCCCGACACCACACCTTGATTCACACTGAGAAATTCGTTCATTTCGTCCGGCGTGGCATCGATACCGCGCGCATTGAACGGGTAGCGTACGGAAATGATTTTAAGGCGTGGCAATACATCAGAGGCCCAGCGTGAATTCAACTGCCTGCTGCTTTTAGCCAGCTGAGTGTTGAGCCAGAATTGCACAGGCAATAAAAAGAATTGCCGTAGTGCATCTTGCAGGGGCTTGGACTGCGCAACACCCAAATGGCGCTGTACCCAGTCGTTTGCATTGGCGGAGGGGCCCTCACTTTCTGACCAGTGTTGGAAAAAAAATCCTTCAGGTTTTATTTCCGTCTGCGTTTGGTTGAGGGCGCTCAAGCTTTGCAGGGAAGTTGAATAGACTGAAAAAAGTTTTTGCCCTTCAGTTTGTTGCAGACTTATACCCATTACATTACGGTAAGCGGTGTCGTTGCTGCTAAACAGCGCATCTGCATTTAAAGCCTGCAAGTATTGAATCAGCTTTTTGCAAGGGCTGTTTAATTCGTCTGAAAATAAACCCAACAGTGCAGAAATTTCGGTGCCGGTAATGTTGGTTTTCAAGCTCACCGACTGTATTGCACCAGACCAAATAAGCTCGAAGGTTTTCCAATAGCGTGCTTCCAGTTGGGCGCGCAAGGTATCGGAGGGTTGCAGTTTTGGATTAAAGCCTTGGGTATCCAGTACCCAGTCGTTTTGTTCAAGTTCACCTTTGGCCGCTGCATCAATCAGGCTTTCAACATGACTTTTAAACGCACCCCGGGTGTACGCACCAAGTATGGTTGGATTGTTTTCAAAATAGCCCAGTGCGGACATACCGATTTCTGACAACAAGCCCACACTTTGAAGTTGTCCGTTGGCGGCATCAATAATTCGGCCGTAAATTTGAGCCTCTGCATTTTGTGCCACTTGATTGGCCAGCAAAATTTTTCTGACTTCTGTCACGGCAGTTGTATTCGCGGCGTCTGCATCTGGAAAGCTGAGCGTTGGTTGCAATAACGCATGGCTTAGCAATCGGTCCGCACGCTGCTGTTGCGTTGGCAGGCTTAAATCAAACACTTTTTCGTTGTTGAGGCTTTTGAGTATTTGTATACTTTGCTCTCTTAAAAACACCGCATTGAGATTTTTTAGCTGAAAAAACATCAGGTAGGTTTTCAGAAACTGGTAGGCCTGCTCATGTGATTTTGCGATGGTCTGTTTTTGGTTGCTTAGCGTGATGTAACGCTCCAGCAATTCGGCCAAGGTGGTGTGAACCGGCTTGATCAAGCAGCGCTGAGACCAACGCTGTATGCGCTCGTTAAAATGCTTGCTTGCAGCATCAAGTATCTGTGTTTGTTTTTTAAATAAAAATGCAGAAAGTCTCAAAGGGCTTTTGCTCAGAGTGTTCAAGCGTTGCAATTCATTGTCTGCAATTTCAAGGGCGTCAATGTTTGTACAATTCAGTTCATCCAATTGTCGGGATTTTTGATGCAGTTCAGATAGGTGCCCCTGAACAAATGACTGGCGTAGCAACCCCAATGAGACATACAAGCAGGCGAGCACCAAAACACCAGCGGAGGCGACCCAAAGGCTTTTCTGCACCTTTTTGTTGAGCCATGCATTTTGTGTTGATAACCCGATTGCAAGGCGTTGGCCAGCGGACAATTCCGCTTGACCCGGGTGTAGTGCAATAGCATCCGGTGGGAATGCACGGCCATGCCGTTTGGACGAACTTAGTTTTATGAACAACTTGGCAACACACTGAAGAAGTGTGTCAGGTGAATTTAACCAAGCAGTCTCACCTACCTTAAGCCACGGGGTTTCATTGCGATCGAGTGTGTGCAGGCAGTGTTTTCGCCACACTTCAAGTGGTTCCTGAATCTTTTTTTCTGAAAATTGCGTACGGTTTAAAACGAGGCTGGGTAAATTTGAAGTTGAGGTGTTGAATTGCAAATGCACACTGCGTTGCAGTGGTTTTTTTGCCAGAGATTCCGCCCAGCCCATGGCCCGCTTGCAAAGGTCAATGTCAGGTTCATTGTCAGAGGTGTTTTCAACGCGGGCAGCCGTACAAGACAGCAGCAGCGACACAGATGCAATGGGATAGTTTTTTTTACGGACGGAAAGCCAGGAAAAAATACCTTCTAAATTGGTTTGCTGTACAAGCGAAGCGTTTTGCAGGGGAATAAAAATGAACAGGTTTTTTTCCGTATAACTCAACTGCACTGTGTCTGTTTGTTCCAGGGAAAATTCTGCATTTGGGCATGCGTGCCCCATCTGTTGAAACCACTGTGCAATTTTTGTAGCGGCCTCAAAAAATACAATTTGACAGGGTAGTTGAGTAAGTTTTCCGCTGACGTTTGCCAAACGCTGCGAGGATTCCAGGGCCTCGAAGTGTTGGAATGAACTTGCGTTCAGTGGTGTGTTGCTGCTGTTCAGTGGGAAATCAGACATTGGGTTCAGCGATTTCCGAAAGACTCGGAGCGGAGCTCAACATGCCCCCAGTCAAGCATTTTCCACTGTCCACCCCACACCAGCCCTTGGGCTTGCGCCTCACGACCCAACGCTTCAAAGGCTTTCAGGGTTGCCGGATTCGAGGTGTCCAGGCTGACCGCACCGCTAACGACAGGAGCGAGATCTGCGGCCAGTCCGAATTGGTGGGCGCTTTCATTTGCACGTGCGCCGGTGACGATGGCGCCCGGCTTCTCTGGGGTGCGTCCTTGTTCATAGAGCGCGTTTTGGCGAGCTTGGCTGCGCAGAGTTTCCAGTATCTGAAAACGGTGGCCTTTTTCTTCAAGTCTGTTGATGACCTCAATCAATTTAAATTTGAATTCCGGGTGCAAGTCGTCTGGGTTGTTGTTGATGTGTGATTCTCCACGCTGAGTAAAACCAGCGGGCATTGAAAAAGTGCTGCGTGCAATTTCCAATGTGCCTGTTGGTTTTCGCCAAAGTGTATTTTCACTGTCAGACTTTTTAACAGGCTCGTTAAATGAGCTGGCTAACAGCCACACGAATGGCACAGGAGCAAATATTGCACCCAGCACGGGTGATGCACTTCGGAGTGCTTTTCCTAGTTTTTCAGATGCTACTTTTATACTCGCCGCCATAGTGAAAGTAAGGAGTGTGTATGAACTGGTTTAAGGCGGCAAAATCTAGCAAACTTTTTTTAAAACTGTGTTTGGGTATTACAAACATGGTGATGTTGGTGGCGCTCGAAGGTTGTCACTCTCTGGGAGGTCTTGGCCATAAAAGCGTGGAATTGAAGATAGATGACCGTTTGAATCCAGACGATCTGGGGCGGCCGTTGTCCATGGTGGTCAGATTGTATGAATTAAAAAATCGGGAGGCGTTCGATGCCCTGGGTCTGGCCGAGTTGGCCAATGCGCCAGATGATCAGGCGCTTGTAAGCAAAGATCTGTTGGTTCGCCATGAATTTTTGCTGACTCCGGGAGCCCACAGAACCATAGAGTGGAAACCTGATTCCCGTACCCGTTATTTCGCCTGGGTGGGCTTGTACCGAAATCCGCGTGCATTGCCTTGGCGCGTGGTGCTGTCTGCAGATGACATCAGCGGCAAACCTGGCACCTTGAAAATCGGGCCCTGTGGTTTGCAGTGGCTTGCTGCGGGCTCTGCGTTGCCTAATAAAGTCGAAGAAGCTCAGGAGGCAGAAGCCCGTTTAACTTGTCTGGCATCCTCGTTGGCCACAGGCCCAGAGGCGGCGAGTAAAGCTCCCTTGGTGGCGCCAATCAAACCGGCCCCGGTTCGGCCACTGAGGCGTCCAACCCAAAGGGTGACCAAACCTGTTGTAAAAGACGCGCCGCCGAAAGTGCTGTCGGTTGAAGGTGAAAAGTGAGTTCCAACTTGCCTGTGTTCTGGGGCGAGGGATTGTTTCTCCAGGCCCAGCACTTTCAACAGGAGGCCCACGCAGCTGACATGAGGTTGGCAGCGCTGGGGTGCCACGCACTAGGACATTTGCCTGGCTGGTTTTCTTTGCGAACAGATGACCGGCAGGTGTCGCAGGGGCGGTTTTCGTTGCTGGAGGGGGAGTTCGCATTGCGCAGCGGGCAGGTGGTCAAGATACCCGAGCAATGTGATCCGCCGCCCTTGTTTGTGCTTCCTGACCCGGCCCAGAAAATATCGCCACTGGTTCTTTATTTGGCCATTGCACAGCAGTCCACGGTTGAACTTGAATTCACCAATGAAACCAGAACTGACAACCAGCACAAGTACCGTGTTGAGTATGGAAGTTTGTCTGACATGGCAGATCAGACAGCACCGCTGGATGTTGCGTTGCTAAAAATGCGCGCATTCTGGACAACCCATGCAAGCGCATCTGCACAGCACCACCTGATTGCCTGCGCGCGTTTTAAAAGCGATGGTTTCCGCTGGATGCTTGATGAAAACTTCCTCGCACCGTTGTTGCGCATTGGTGCGAGTGCCACATTGATGTCCGGTCTGACATCTTTGCGGGTGGCGTTGGCCAATAAATGCCGCTTGCTAAGAGAGCGGCTGAATCTTAACCAAACTAACCTTGCAGGCAACGATCCTTGGGGTCAGCAGTCCAGGGCTATGTTGCAGCACATCACGCTTGCGCTTCACCCGTTGTCGCATGTGTTGCGACACGGGTCCGCTTCGCCAGAGCTTGTGTACCTTGATTTGTTGCGTCTGTGGGGCGCGCTGTCTTGTTTCACTGAAACAGCATTGGATGAAACGCCCCCGTCATTTGATGTTGATCAACCGGGTGCCTGTTTCTTTCCCTTGCTCGAAGGGCTGCAAAAGGCGCTTGCCCAGTCTGAAGATCAGCGCATTCATTTGCCGCCCCTGACGGTTGTGAAGCAGGGTCTGTGGGTTGCTGAATTGTCACCTGACCTCGATGAAAGCTTGTTTGATTTTTATCTTGCACTGCAAAGTTCACACACGCAGGCAGACTGGGTGGCCAGTGTGCCCGTCAGGGTAAAGCTAGGCTCCATTGACGATGTGAACCGCTTGTTGCACAGCGCCTTGCCGGGCGTGCCTTTGTTGCATTCTGCTGCTGCGCCAGGGTCTTTGCCAGTGCTCGTTGGGCGGCATTATTTTTCGCTTGAGAAAGGTAATGATTTGTTTAACCGCATGATGGCGCATCGCCGTTTGTTCATTTACTGCCCACCCTCTTTCGAGGACTTGAAACTTGAGCTTATTTTGGTGAAGCGGGGGCTGTCCTGATGTCTGTTGATATTTTGTATGGGCCGCCTTGCCGCGAATTCTTTCTTTTTTGTGCGCAAGTTCGCGCACGCAGCATTGAAGCGCCAACGGATCGTTTGCGGATTTTGATTAACCAGCGAATTGACGCGCTGCTGACGCAGTTTCAGTCGCATGCTTTTTTAAACGACAAATTGTCGCTGGTTGAATACGCCTTGGTGGCCTCTGCAGATGAAGCGGTGTTGTCGGTGCCCGATGCCCTGTCTGAGCAATGGCTGCTAAAGCCGCTGCAGTTGGAAAGATTCAATGAGTATCACGCAGGTAATGGTTTTTTTATTCGTTTGGCTGCCCTGAGAAAAGCGGAGCGACCTGACGAAACCCTGCTGCATTTGTATTGGTTATGTCTGCAGCACGGTTTTTCCGGTGAACTCATTCTCGAGTCTGCATTGGCACGGGAGAATTTTTTGTCAGGGTTCTACAAAGAACTGAAAACAGTGCCAGCCTTGCCTGAAGAAGGGATGTTGAATGTGGTTAAAGTCAGATTGTCCAAAAGCGACCTGACCGTAATGGGTTTGGGGTTGCTGGCTGCCCTGTCTGTGTTTGCTGCAGCCTCTGTTTATTAAGCCTTTTTAGGGAGCCACTGCAAAATTATGGGTGGCTGATGTTTCAGTTCTTTCAATTTGATAAAATTTAGTCACCGCTATCAATCAATGCTGCCCATGAAACAACGCACTTTTTCCC
>JAJTDO010000116.1 GCA_021300475.1 Burkholderiales bacterium
GTCTATAACTGACCACGACCGCCGATGATGGACAACTCTGCAACGTTCTCAACCCGCCCCATGGCACTTATCTATCGGGGTAAATCTGTTCAAACAAACCGAGCCACTTCTAAGGCCGTGTGGCCAACCCGGCAGCAACCGCCCTGTTGTCTACAGGCACAACCGTGGGGCCAGTGCTGCCGCTTTCACCGCCACAGGCTGTCAGCAGGGGTGTGCACATGGCCCCCCCTGCTGCAAAAAGCATGGTTTGCAGCAAACGGCGGCGCACCAGTTGGTGCGAGGGGTAAATCAACTGCTGTTTCATGACTGACATCCGGTTGCAACTTGATGTATGTCATTGTAAACACAAAAAATGCAATTCAGGTGACAAGTGTGTGACAGATGCATTGCATGAAAAAATGGTTTGCGAATTCAAGCGGTTTGGCAGTCAGGAATCAAGCTTAAGACTCAAGCAAGACATTGCCGACGCTTCGTTCTCCCAAGTATTTTTTCAGCTTATTGAAGTCTGTGAACCTCTTTGTAGCCTTATTTGGTAGCGAGTCACGAACTTCCCAGGCGGTTGCGTTACCTGCGTTTTTCTTTTTGCTTAACACTGGAACAACCGCGAAATAGTGCTTTGGTTCATTTGATGTATGCGCAATCATTCGTTTCCCGACGCACGCGGTATCCGCCAAATCGGCAAATAGCTTATGCTGAAATTTCCCCACTGGGATTTTTTCAGCATTCGCAGCAGGAACAACCCAACTGTTTAATAGCGTTGATAAAACGCCAATTTCGACGCCACCTATTTTAGATATTAATCTATGCGCCCCATCCTCATTACCTTCGCTCAGGATATTTCGAATGCGGGTCAAAACCTCTTCTCGTTTTTCCACGCCTGAATTAGTGCTGCCATTCGGGTTCAACCTAGACTCATCAAGAGCCAATCCATATTCACCCATAACGTCATACATCTGTAAAGCTTGCGAGGCAGTTACCATACCCGGGCGTAGAAACATGTTATTTATTGAATGGATAGCACAGGATGCGTGGTTCTGGCGCTCTAAAGCTGTACCCGCCGTTTTCTGGAATTTTTTTCCCAAATCGATAATGTTGGTCTCAGTCAATTTTCTAGCCTGCTCTAGACCTGCAATGGCTTTTTTTGCTTCAGGCGCAGGTGTACTGGACCCAAGGAGCTCCGAGCAACAAGTTACGATTTCTTTTATCAAGGGGGTTTCTGCCAAATTCGGCAAGACGCCAGCCCGCACGCTAGAAGCAGTGGAAGATATGCTTGAGTCATGAAGAAGTACGTTCTCCCACGCATTCGGTAGCGTATTCACATGAATTTGTTCTGCCGCATCCAAAAAACCATTCACGATCGCCACACTGTCGGTACCAGAAGGTTTTATTTGCTCTTTTTCAGGAGCGGCAGATTGCTGCAAACCACTAAATTCTTTACATTCCGACGTAGTTAGATTTTTTTTTTAATTAAGATTTTATCAGGATGAATCGTAGCTTCCCAAGAGGACCTTGCCTGTGTCTCTCTTCCTTGAAAAGAGTCATTGGCAGAAAAAAACTGAGGTTCAGGAAACAGTTTTTTACATAAGTTTTCCGCGGCCGTCATAAAGTCTTGCTTAAAGGTTTCTGGATTTTCTCCGTATTTTAGGGCTTCAGGAACTTGGCTCCACAAATCTTGGAAAAAATTGTCTTTGCTTAAAGAGCGATCACGACTTTGGGACATGGTGCTTTCAGTTTGTCCGGTTAAACCAGTCGAGGCCGCATCTACGCGACCTCCCCCTTGTCCAGCGCCGACTATCGTGGGTACCAGAAGAACAACCGTCCCATCTTCATTCACCGATGACTTATTCAAAGCCTCCAACCATGTTTGCCTTTGCACAGCAACTGCGTCGTGCTCATCGGCATTGGTATTGGAGGCGGCAGTTGAAGCCGCGATTGGGGCCTCAACGACAGAAGGTGGACGGCGAGAGCCAACAGGAGCGGGAGTGGTTTGTCCAACAGGGGCGAGAGCGTCTTTTCCGACCTTCACGAGTCTGGCTATGTCTGTAGCGTCCTTACGCATAGACATGCTTGACGCTAATTTTTTAAGGAAGATATCTTGCCCCACAGGCACGGAAGAATGATCAGCAATAGCGACTGCCTCCTCCATTGCCTTAACAGTAGAAAAAAGAGTCTCGTCCAGATACTTTTCTTTGAGCACAGAAAATATATCTTTAATCTGCTGGGCATCCCTACTGCGACTCAGATTTGGCATGGTCAAAGCTTCGAGTAAATACCCTTTTGTTTCAGCATTACAATCTTCAACCTTGATTATTTTCTCTGAATCAGCCTCTGACGCTGTTACCACGCCCTGTTTTAAAAGCGAAAACTCCGATTCCGCCCCTTTTTGCATTAGCAGGCGCATTGCATCTTTTGCATTCAAACCCTGCACGGCAACAAGCTTGTTGGCAAGGTCTTGTATTTGAGGTTCAGTTAATGAACTCGGAAGTCTTTTTTTTAGATCTTCCAAATCTTTTTCGAATCCTTCAGGATGGTTGTTGTAGAAGTTCGACACCAGCTTTTCCTTTTCAGAGGCCGCAATAGCGCTGGAAAATTGCTGTATTAATGAATCTTTGGGCCTGCTCAACTCTGGAGAACCAAGAAAACTAGTTATTTTATTAGCATATTTTTGACGGGCAGCATCAGTGGTACTTCTATCGCGCACTCTTTTTATTGAAGCCTCGACCAGCTGAGTTTTACTATCAGACAAAGTTTTTTTATCGTTATTTCCTGAGTTTGGACGAACAGATTCGAACGCATCATTAATATTACCTTGCAAGCCACCGTTAAGGATGGCATCCCTAACAAACTTACTGGCAATGCCCATCTTTTTAAGATCGATGTCTTTCTTACTTTTCAGGCTATTAAAATCTCCATTATCTGACTTAAGCACCTCAAGACTTGCCAACAATCTCAAACGCTTTTCTGTGATCCCTGATGCGCGGGGTTTCTCGCCGGCAAGACACTCAATGCGGTTCCTCAAGCCTTCCAAATCATACGCCTGACGCGAATTAATACCTTTTAAATTAAACATACAAGCCTCAAATTTAGTGCCGAGTTCAAGATAACAGGCTAAAAAATAAGCCTATGTTCGTATTCCAATCTGTGCGCTTTAAGCAAAGCCAAGTTCCAGATTTCTTGGGTGACCTCGCAGTAACTAACCAAGAGCACAGCCCGACAGGTCAAAGATCAGTCGGGTTTAAGGTCCGTGAGTATGCAAGGCTCAGTAGGAAACTTGGCTGGCTTTTCAGCTTTTAATTCAAGCAAAACACCTCTGGCCAACTCAACATCGTTGAGAACTGCGTTGTATTTTTTAGGATTTTCAGCGCCTTTGGCTGCTGCTTTCATAACCACATTTCTGCAAAGGGTATTCAAGTGACAAATGATGCCTGTTTTGAGCAATTCGCTTTGGTCTGCACTGAGGTTGCTTGCAGCGTGCCTTTTGTACATCACCTCTGCGCCAAGGGTCACGCAACTTGAAAGACGATCGATACCGCGCTGTGCCGCCAGCAGGGCGCCCAGATTGCCCCCCCCCAAGACCTCGCGCGCCAGAACGCTGGTGAGGACTTTGATGCCCTTGGCCTGTTTTTCAACGCCAAACTGCGCAAACCCGCGAGCCTGCTCATGAAACTGTATTACGTAGGGCCCAGCGGCAACCTGGCCGGAGGTTGCATTGGGATGTGCTGTGGAAGTGGATGCAACGGGCATGAATTTTCTCCAAAAGGAATGAATGGACGCGGACAACAATTAACTGTGAGGCTCAGGATGCATCACCTACCCGTTAGGTGAATTGGACGCATGAAAAAGTTCCAGCTTTACGACAACTTTCCCACCGATGTTTGCAGCCCCTGCCCCCAACCGCTAGAATTCCTCCACAAACAAAAAAGCAAAGGGACACACACCAATGAACGCAGCAATCGCGGTGGTTTTGGCTTATTTACTGGGGTCGGTGTCTTTTGCCGTGCTGGTCACAAAAATAATGGGCGAGG
>JAJTDO010000007.1 GCA_021300475.1 Burkholderiales bacterium
ATCCGGTTATTTCGGGTTTCATCACGGCATCTGCCTTGTTGATTGTGGCTGGCCAGCTTAAAACGCTGTTGGGTGTGAGTGCGCAAGGCCAACATTTTTTCGAAATCCTGTTTTCAATTGCCCGAGACTTTGGTCGCATCCACTGGCTGACATCCTTGCTGGCATTGGTTTGCATCTGTAGTCTGGTGTGGTTTCGCACCGGGCTTGCGCCGCGGCTGACTTCTTCCGGATGGACGCCGCGTCAGGCGGCAACGGCTGCAAGGGTTGCGCCGGTTGTTTTGCTCATTGTTGCCACCGCACTGACGTGGTTTTTTCAGTGGCAACAGCAGGGTTTGGCCGTGGTGGGTGTGGTGCCTGCGGGGCTGGCGCCGTTTACTTGGCCTGTTTTTGACATGGCGCTCTGGCAGGCGCTGGCTTTGCCTGCGCTGCTCATCAGCGTGGTAGGTTTTGTAGAGTCGGTTTCGGTGGCGCAGACGCTGGCTGCAAAAAACCGGGAACGCATTGAGCCCGACCAGGAATTGCTGGCATTGGGAGCCGGTAACCTGGCGGCCTCGCTGAGTGCCGGCTTTCCGGTGACAGGCGGGTTTGCGCGGTCCGTGGTGAATTTCGATGCAGGTTCAAAAACCCAGGCGGCCGGTATATTCACCGCGTTTGGCATTGTGCTGGCTTCCTTGTTTCTGACCCCCGCCTTGTACTACCTGCCAAAAGCCAGCCTTGCTGCAACCATTGTGGTGGCTGTATCCGGTTTGATTGATGTGGGTGTGCTAAAACGCACTTGGAATTACTCAAAACCTGATTTTCTTGCCGCGCTTGCCACTTTGCTGCTGACCTTGCTGGCCGGTGTCGAGGTGGGTTTGACAGTCGGTTTGCTGGTGTCTTTGGCCTTGTTTTTATTTCGCACCAGTCGCCCTCACATTGCAACCGTGGGTTTGGTGCCGGGTACGCAGTCTTTTCGAAATGTGCTGCGGCACAAGGTCATGACCAGTTCGCAGGTTTTGGGTCTGAGGGTTGATGAGAGTCTGTACTTTGCAAATTCCAGAGCGTTGGAAGATTACATCAACGATGCTGTGGCTTCGCACCCCTTGCTTGAGCATGTGGTTTTGCAATGCAGCGCCATCAACGACATTGATGCCAGTGCCCTTGAAAGTCTGGAAGCCATTGAAAAGCGTTTGCGCGATTCAAACATCAAATTCCATTTGTCTGAGGTCAAAGGCCCAGTGATGGACCGGTTGAAAAAAACAGGCTTTCTGGAGCAGCTCAGCGGCGAGGTGTTCATGACCCATTACCAGGCCGTGGCCACCTTGTCGCCTGAAAGCCTGCAGTGAGTCAGGTGCGGTTGCGCCCGTAAGCGTCGTGAGAAGACACCCATTCGTCTGCCACAATCGCAGACAGCAGCGACAAGTCGCCCGCCAGTACAGTGGCACCAATAATTTCCGCCAGTTTGCGTGCTTTTCCAGCACCTTCGCAACCCATCAGGCGCAGGCATTCCGCTTGTGTTGGCAAACCGGTGCCGCCGCCCTTGCTGGCGCATATCAACGAGGGCAGGGTGATGGAGAAATACAGATCGCCTTCTTTGGTCAGATCCATGAATGCAAAGCCGGCGTGCGATTCCACCACGTTTGCTTCGTCCTGGCCGGTGGCAATAAAAATGGAAGCAATGCCATTGGCCGAATGGGGGCCGCTGTAGGCTGAACCCGCGAGTTGGTTGCCGATGGCGCTGCGCTGGCGTTGTTTGAACATGATTTCCGGCGTGGTTCTGGCCAGACGTTGCAACACATCGCGTTTGACAACCGCCTCTGCAATAACGCGCTTTCCGCGGCTGTGCATCAGGTTCATGTGTGAATGCTTTTTATCGGTTTCAATGGCGCCGCTGAGCGCAAAATAAACAATGGCTTCCGGGCTGTTTTTCAATATCCATTGGCAGGCGGCATGCGTGGCTTTACCGCTCATGTTCTGGCCTGCGGCGTCGCCTGTGGTGTAGTTAAAACGGCAATACACCATTTTCGCAATTTGCCAGGTTTGTATGTGCTGCAATTTGCCAAAACCCGTGGTGGCTTGTGCTTGGGTTCTGATGTCTGCTTCTTGATTCCTGAGCCATTGCACAAACCGCTTGCCCGCTCTGGCGTCTTCAAATTCGAACAGGGGTGCCCTTTGCATGAACTCTTCAATGACCGTGACTTTAACGCCACCGGACTCAGACAGCATGCGCATGCCGCGGCTGTAGGAGGCCACCAGCGTGCCTTCGGTGGTGGCCATGGGCACATAAAACCAACCTTGCGCTTCCTCGCCGTTGATCAACACCGGACCTGCAACCCCCACCGGCATTTGCAGTACACCAATAAAGTTTTCCGTATTGTTTCTTACGCTGGCCGGGTCAATGGAGTAATGCCCTGTGTGAGTTAACTCACCTCCCGTTTGTTGGGTTAGAAAGTCGCGTCGCGCCTGTGCAGCCTCTTCGGTGTAGTTGTCTTCGAAGCGGGGAACGGGTTTTCTGTCCATGGTGCTGGTTCAAGAAAGTGGATGAGCTGAAAGAGTAACCCGAAATCTGATGCTTTTGCAGCCTTTGTGCGCAATCGAATGGTGGCCATGCCAGTGTTTTGACTAAGCTTTGCGCTGTTATTAAATGGGAGTTCGGCATGGCTGCAATAAAGAAAACCGTCAGTACAGCGTCCAGCCGACCTGTACCGCTGGCGGTTTTGTATTTAATCTCAGTGGTTGGATTTGGTGCCCTGCTTTATGCGTTTGCTGCCTTCATGTTGCCCATTTTTTTGGTAATGGTGCTGGGTTGGCTATGGATTTCATATGTGTTTGTGCTGTTTCATAAAAACAGTACGACACTCAATGAAACGCAGCGTCTGGTTCATGTGGATACGCTCACGGGCTTGCCCAACCGAAGGGGCTTTGACTATCTTTATAGCGCTTTGGTGAAACGCGCGAAACGGCAAAAGACGCCCATCAGTGTCTTGTTCATCGACATTGACCACTTCAAGCAATTCAACGATAAATATGGACACGCCACCGGCGATATTGCGTTACGGTATACCGCGCGGGCGTTGTCGCGGTGCTTGCGAAGACCCTTGGACCTGTGCTGTCGCTGGGGCGGCGAGGAGTTTGCCGTGGTGTTGCCAGACACCAATTCGGTGGGTGCGTGCTACCTTGCAGAAAACCTGTTGTATGCCGTCAAGCGCTTACGCATCAGACGACCTGGCGGCATTGCCTTGCACATTACGATCAGCATTGGTATTGCCACCAGCGATGAGGGGCCGATCATCAGTGCACAAGATTTGCTGACACAGGCCGACCTTGCTTTGTACAAAGCCAAGGACGCCGGACGCGACCGGTATTTTTTATATGAAGGTATAGGGCAAAAAAAAGAAACCAACACGGCTCGCATGTTGGTTCAATGAAGCGTTTCTGTCTAACAACGGTATGGAGCCAAACCTGACATCACGCGACTGTGGACCAGAGGATAAAGAATCAGGACACAACCAGATTATCAATGACGTTGCCCACGCCGGCGGCGTCCCAAGCGCAACGTTCAACCAATGTTCGGTCCATCAGGCTGTGAACCTTGCCACTTAAAATAACATCACTGCCCTTGACTTCAACCTTGATGTCTCCGGCCTCGCTCAAGGCGCGGCGTTTCAGCGCGGCCTCAATGTCACCCTTGATGGCCACGGCAGACACCTTGGGCTTAATGGTGATGCGGTCGTGCACACCCAGTATGCCTTTGACTTGCTGAACCAGTTGTAGAACCGACTTTTTCTGGTATTCCCATTCCAGTGCGCCTGTCAGTGTTACCCAGCCGTTTTCAACCATCACATGAATGTCGTCTTTCTTGATGTAGGTGGCCCAGTCCAAAATGTTGTTCAACGCATTGGCGATGGTGATGTCGCTGCGCTGGTATTGGCTAGGCAATTGCACATCCATTTCAATAACCAATGCTTTTACCCCCTGAACCCGTTGAGCCGCTTTTTCTGCACGCCACTTCTCGGCATAACTGTCGACATGCCCAGACAGGGTAACAATGCCATTTTTAACTTCCACACCAATTTGTGCCGCATTGATGGAAGGTTCCCAGTGCAGTTCGGCCATTACTTCTTTTTGTAACATTGAATCGGTTTTCATAGCTTCAGTCCTCTTAGGTTTAACGATAAGCGCTGTATCAGCGGTGATAAAACGTGCCTCATCTTCTAACTCTGCAAATGACGGCCCGCCATGAGATCGGCTTGTTCTTCGGCTTCGCTTTTGCGGGCAAGAATCTCGGTCAAACACAAATGACCAGACTCAAACTCCAGTGCGTTGGCCGACATGAAAAGTCGCCAGATTCTGTAATTGGGTTCACTGACATATTTCAGTGCATCCGCGTGTTTTTCTTCCAGCCGACCAACCCAGCGTCGCAAGGTGGTGGCGTAGTGTTTGGAAAGTTCATCTGTTCCTTCCACTTCGAAGCGGGCAGATTTTGTAATGCTCTCCAAATGCTGAAGGGTCACAATGTCGTTGGGCGGGAAGGCATAACGGTTGATAAAACCGGAAGACAAAGTGTTGCTTGTAGATTCTTGTTCTTGAGTGATGAATTGCTGCAGCAACAAACCGCCTGGTTTTAGCAATTGATTGACTTTGTTCAGATAGACGGAAAGATTTCTGGGTTTGATGTGTTCGAATAAATCTACATTGCAGACTTTGTCGTAAACCTCACTGCCCTCAATGTCCTTATAACTTCTCAGTTCTATGAATACGTGGCCCGTAAGCCCGCGGGTAATGATCTGTGAATTTGCCCACGCCCATTGCTCTTTGTTGGAAGTAATGCCGTGTACTCTGGCACCAAAGTATTTCGCAGCGTGCATGGCCAGCGTTCCCCAGCCGCAACCGATTTCCAGTAAGCGGTCGCCTGGCTTTAGCAATAGTTTTTTGCAGAGATCATCCAGCTTTTGACGCTGAGCCAAGGCGAGACTATCGCTCTTATGCTGAAACAAGGCGCAGGCATAACGCATGTCTGCATCCAGCCACAAACTGTAGAACTGCGAGTTGGCAGGATAGTAGGCGGCAATCGATTCACCATTGCCGTTTTTAGGATTAGGTTTTTTTTTCAAGTTCTCGATCATTGCAATGAGTTGCTTGTCTTTTTGAAGTCCCAAGCCGCTGCGTTTCCAATGAAGGCTTTGAAAAAACACCCGCATGCGTTGTATAAAACTGGGCCGAAGATCTCCCAACAAATCCGCCATTTTTAAAACCGCGAAAAAATCGCCGGTGACATCAATGTCGTCCCTGAAATATGCATCGGCCATGCGCAACGGGTCGCTTCCCAAAACCAGGCATCGCACCGCGTGTTCGCTGCGAAAGTGCAACTCAAAAGGCATGGGTATTTCATTGCCGCAACTGTTTCCCAGGCGCACCACTTTTCCATTCCACAGCCGGACAATCAGATGCCCTTTAAAGTCCTTGAAAAGTGTCCATAAAAATTTTGCGGCCTCTCGAGTCCCATCGGGATGCTGTTGCGGTGGCCAATTTTCACCCCGCAAGGCATTCCACTGCAATTTTTCGAGCTTCGCAGTGTTATTGGGGCGAGCCGCTTTTACGTAACCGCCGGGGCTTGAACGAATGCCCCCGTCGGTGGTTTCTGTAAATGGCATGTTGTCATACGGTGTTTGCATGTCTTACTCGCGTTGGGTCGGGTCAGGAAATCGCCTGAAGCTGCGAACGTTCATCAATATAGCGATGGGTCGAAACCCCGTCTGATGTCCAGATCACAGAAAAAGACTCAACGCATGAAGTAATTTCTCGCTGCGTGATGTATGCCGTTGGCCATCACATGCCGGTCACTTTTTCCGTTATTGGGAAGCAGGCGGTCATACTCTGCCCGAAGGACGCCATAGCATTCGCAGGTGCGTTTTTCCAAGCCCGCACGGTCTAGAATCCTGATGTGACCGCGGGAATAGGAAATCAATTTTTCTCGCTGCAGTTTGGTGGCTGCGTGCGTAACCCCTTCCCGGCGCACACCCAGCATGTTGGCAATGAGTTCCTGCGTCATGATGATTTCATTGCCGTCAATGCGATCCAGTGTTTGCAGCAGCCAGCGGCAAAGTTGTTGGTCCAATGTGTGATGACGGTTGCAGACTGCAACCTGAGACATTTGAGTCATCAAGGCTTGTGTGTATCTCAACAACAAGTGGGTGGTGCTGCCACCTTGTGAGAAGGCTTCATTGATGGTGGAAGCATTGAGTCGGTAACCTTCACCAGCGCTCTGCACCACTGCTCGGTTAATGGTGGAGCGTCCCCCCATGAAAACGGGCGCGCCCACGCAACCTTCGCGTCCTATCACCGCCATTTCAGCTGAGGAACCATCTTCCAGAACATACAGCAGTGACACAACTGAGGTTGTTGGAAAGTAGACATAGTTTTGCGGGTCGCCTGACTCGCTGAGCACCATGCCCAAAGGCATTTTGATGGGTTCAAGCTGGTTTTGTATGCGCAGTTTTTCTTCTGCGGGTATGGCTTCCAGTAAAACGTTTTTAGAGGTGGTGACTGGGCTGAGAGTATGCATGTCGGGTCTGACTTCCTTGAAGAAAAAGTTGATTCGGATGAACTATTTTCAAAGTAGTCTAGGTTTTTTATTCCACGGATTGCGTTCGCCAACACACCGATTTGAGTGAATTCAAGCGCTTTTTTCGCTTGTTTTACGCGAGCGTGAACAGGCACACAGAAGTGTTGTGCCTGTCGGTATTCAATACGGAAAATTGGGGGAAGGTGCGTGCTGAAAGCACGGGATGGTGCGCCCGGCTGGAATCGAACCAGCGACCCTTGGCTTCGGAGGCCAATACTCTATCCACTGAGCTACGGGCGCATTGAGGTTCCATTATAACCTTGAAACCTCATGGGACTGATCAGGCGAGCCTGCGTTTCTTTTTGGACCGGATGTTGAGCATTTCCACCAACAGGGAAAAGGCCATGGCAGAGTAGAGGTAACCCTTGGGAATGTGCGCGCCAAAGCCTTCTGCAATCAGGGTGAGACCCACCATCATCAGGAATGACAAGGCCAAGACCTTCACCGACGCGTGCCGTTCAACAAACTCTCCGATAGACTTGGCAGCAACCAGCATGACGCCCACGGACAGCACAACGGCAGCCACCATCACCGACAGGTGGTCCACCATGCCCACGGCCGTGATGACCGAGTCAAGGGAAAACACGATGTCGAGGATACCGATTTGCACGATGGAGCCCCAGAACAAGGCTGCACCTTTCTGTTTTGCGGCGTCCAGTGTGGTGCTTTCTTCGTAGGTGGCGTGCTTGTCTTCCACTTCTGAATAAATTTCATGCGTGGATTTATAAAGCAGGAACAGACCACCGAAGATCAGCACCAGGTCGCGGCCCGTCACGGTTTTTTCCATGATGGTGAGCAGGGGTTCGGTCAGGCCGATGATCCACGACAAGGAAAACAGCAGGGCGATGCGAGACACCATTGCAAATATGAGACCAAATTGCCGCACTTTGTGCTGCATTTCTGCGGGCAACTTGGACACCAGCACCGTGATGAAAATGACGTTGTCGATGCCCAGCACGATTTCCAGGGCGGCCAGCATAAAAAACGCTAGCCAAATGTTGGGATCAAGCAGCAATTCCATAAATCAGGTTCCTGTCTTTAACGGGGTTGGCTCAGGGCCGCAATGCGGTCCTCAAGCGAGGGGTGGCTGGAAAACAGCGCCATGATGCCACCTTTTCCACTGATGCCGGAGGCTGCCATGTTGCTGGGCAGTTCACCAGCCTGCATGCTGCCCAGACGGCGCAGTGCGTTGATCATTGGCTGACGGTTGCGCATCAATTCTGCAGCACCTGCGTCGGCCTTGAATTCGCGCTGACGTGAGAAGAACATGACAATGACGGAGGCCAACAGACCCAGCGTCAGTTCCATGACAATCACGGTGGCGAAGTAAGCCATGCCGGGGCCGCTGCTTTCTTCATCGTCTTTGCGCATTGCGCTGTCCACGAAGTGACCGACCACCCGCGCCAGGAAGAACACAAAGGTATTGACCACGCCTTGAATCAGCGTCAGGGTCACCATGTCACCGTTGGCAACGTGAGCCACCTCGTGCGCCAAAACAGCTTCCGCTTCTTCACGCGTCATGGAGTGCAGCAAGCCGGTGGAGACGGCCACCAGCGAATTGGATTTGCTGGGCCCGGTGGCAAAGGCGTTGGCTTCACCTTCGTAAATGGCAACTTCCGGCATCGGAATGTTGGCGCGTTGGGCCAAGGTCTGCACCGTGCTGAACAACCAACGCTCAACCTCATCTCGAGGTTGTTCGATGACTTTGGCGCCGGTGCTCCATTTGGCGATGGTTTTGCTCATCATCAAACTGATGAATGAGCCGCCAAAACCCATCAGGGCGGCAAAGCCCAGCAGGGTGACCAGGTTCAGGTTGCCGTCTGAACGGAAGTTGTTCAGGCCGAGCAGGCTGGCAGTAATACTGAGAACCAACATGATGGCGATGTTGGTGGCTAAAAATAAAAGTACCCGTTTCATAGGTAAAGCTCCTTGAAATAAAAAATAACTGACACTTCTCAGTTCACACCGAGCATTGTATTGGGCTAGTATGTCAGGATAAACAGGATAAAAGCTGAAAAACCATTCGGAAAAAAAGAACAATGCTGCCACAAGACTTAAATTATCACCACCTGCGCTACTTCTGGATGGTTGCCAAGATGGGCAGTATGACAGCAGCGGCCGAGCGTTTGAACGTGAGAACGCAAACCTTGTCGACACAGGTTTCGCTGCTGGAGCGCAGTATTGGCCGGGCTTTGTTTCAGCCGCAGGGCCGTGGTTTGGCGCTGACTGAGGCCGGACGGGTGGCACTGCGCTACGCCGACCAAATTTTCCAGTTGGGCGACCAGCTCACCGACAGTCTGCGTGACGAAACCCTGGACCACACGCTGCGCTTGAGTGTGGGCATTGCCGATGCGTTGCCTAAAACAGTCAGTCTGCACACGCTGGAGGCAATTCTCGCCCTTCCACAGCAAGTGAGGATTTCTTGCCGCGAGGGCAGTTTTGAAAGTTTGAGTTCCGAGTTGGTGCAACACAACATTGACCTGGTGTTGGCTGAGCGGCCAGGCACGCAGGGCGCTTCACATTTACGGGTCACCCACCTGTTTAACTATCCGGTGAGAATATTCGCGCAACAGCGTTTTGCTCACAAATACCAAGACAACTTTCCACAGAGCCTGAACCGGGCGCCGTTTTTAATGCCGGCGCGCGGCAATGCGCTGCGCCCGAAACTGGAACACTGGATGGAAACGCTGGGCATTGAACTCAATGTGGTGGGGGAATTTGAAGATCTGGCCTTGCTGGAAACCTTTGGCAGGGCCGGCATGGGTTTGTTTGCCATGCCTTCGCGCGAGGTGCAGGACATTGCCCGCGACGCTAGCCTGGTGTGTCTTGGAGACGCTGAGGGTGTGCAGGAAGAGTTTTTTGCATTTGCCCATCCACGCAGTCTGCAACATCCGGCCTTAAAGCTGATTTTCAAGGTGTGAAGTCCATCACCGACCGGTAGCGCTGCTTGTAAAAAGGCGGCTCTGTTAAAAAGCACTTCTCTTCTTCCTTCCTTGTGCCACCTCAACTACACTGCAAACACAACACACAGGAGACCCCCATGAAGGAAAAAATCAAAGGCCGCGCCAACTTGTTGGCCGGTGGCGTCAAGGCCAGAATCGGTGAAGCGATCGGCCGTGAAGATTTGCTGGTTGAGGGCAAGTTGCAGCAGGTCAAGGGTGCAGCGCAGATGGCCAGAACCGAAATCGAGAGTTCCGTGCAGTTGGTGGCCAAGATGGTGAAGTCCAAGGCCAAGGAATTGGGCAAGGCTGCACAAGCGGGTAACATGGCGCGGGTCAACAAAGCGTCGGAAGATGCGCAAAAGCTGGTTGAGCAGGGCGGCCAAATGGTGGCTGCTGCCATTGAGCAGGCCGGTGGTTTGGCGGTGCAGGCGGTCAGCAAGCTGACAGAATCCCTGAAGGATGCGGGTACTGATCCGGCCGGTGCAGTCAAGAAAACCGTCAGGAAAGCAAAAACTGCAGCCACCCAGACGGCGGCCACAGCAACCGCGGCGGCCACCACTGTGGCTGAAAAGGTGAGCGCAAAGGCGCGTTCAAAAACAACAAGAGGACAGTAATTGCCGTATTCGCTCAATGGTAAGTTGGTGGTGGCGCTTTCTTCACGCGCCTTGTTCAATTTTGAAGAAGAGAACAAGGTGTTTGAAGAGGGTAACGACAAGGGGTATATGGCCTTGCAGTTGGACAGGCTTGAGACACCCGCCGGCCCCGGCGTGGCCTACCCCTTGGTTAAAAAGTTGTTGGCGTTCAACAGCGATGGCGAACACCGGGTTGAAGTTGTTATTTTGTCGCGCAACGACCCTGTTTCCGGCCTTCGGGTGTTCCGCTCGGCGGTGGCACTTGAATTGAACCTGACGCGGGGGGTGTTCACCAACGGAGCGCCGCCCTACGGCTACTTGAAGCCGCTGGGTGCGCACCTGTTTTTGTCGGCTAACGAATCCGATGTTAATAAAGCGCTGGCGCACAATTTTCCGGCCGCTCGCGTTTTCAATCACTCTGTCATGGATGCCGTGCGCCATCCCCATGAGTTGCGCATTGCCTTTGACGGTGATGCGGTACTGTTCAGCGATGAAGCGGAACGGGTGTTTCAAAACGATGGTCTGGATGCCTTCCAGTCCCATGAAGCCAGCAAGGCCTTGCTGCCGCTGGGCGACGGGCCTTTGAAGCCCTTGCTTGAGGCGCTGCACCAATTACAGAGTTCCAGCGTGAACATGCCGGTGCGCATTCGCACGGCGCTGGTGACAGCCCGCAGTGCGCCTGCCCATGAGCGTGCCATCCGTACCTTGATGAGCTGGAATATTTCCGTGGACGAGGCCATGTTTCTGGGGGGGGCTGGAGAAAGGTCCGTTCCTGAAATCTTTCGAGCCCGACTTTTTCTTTGACGACCAACTCACCCATTGTGAATCCGGCGTGAGTGCAGGCCCGACCGGGCAGGTCATTCCAAGGTGGCGTAAAAATGTCTGATATTTTTGTGGTCTCGCCAGTCGTTTTTTTCTGCGTTTTGGCCGCTGGTGTCATGTTGATGGTGGGTTTGCTGACAGGGACCTGGAAGTTTTTCCAGATGTGGCGTTCGAAAAATGGTCTGGCCCACCCGTATGTCGACATTGCACATCGCGCATCCCTGCTCTACAGCTTCGCTTGTCTTGTATTGGCGGCGCTGGCGGGTTTCAGCACGCTCACGGAAACTACGAATTTTTACGCCGTCATTTTTCCCATTGCCTACTTTTATCTGGCGGTGGGGTCTTATGTGCTGCAAGGTGCCTTGAACGGGCCTGACAACCAGTTAAAGCAACCGCACCGCATGGGCTCCCACACCATGCCCCGAGCCTTGTTGGGGTTTTTCATGGGGTCTTTGGTGGTGGCTGAAATAGGCGGGGTGGCGGTATTGATCGCAGGGGTTTTAAACAACCCGTGGGTCAGTAAATTACCCACGCTTTTTACTTTGTAACATTGTGCAATGGCAGTGTTCATCAAGTTTACAAACGTTTTAAGTCTTTGCTCTAACAGTGATTTTTTGATTAATCACTGTCTTGTGAGTGGCTTGCATATCCCCTAAACTTTGTAGGTTGATTCAAGTTCAACTAACAATAAAAAAAGGAGATGCAATGCGCAAGCGTGCAATGCTCGGTGGCGTACTTCTGAGTTCGGCTGCCGTTTTAGCTTATTTTGCCTACGAAGGGGCGCCCTCGGCTCAGGCCACTGCCCAAGGCTTGATTGAAAAGAAAACCGGTTTGGTTGAGGTGGAGAAGGATTACTGGCCAAAACCTGGTGCCTACCCTGTTCCCAAAGACGAATACGGCCACACGCTAAGGTCGGTCGCACTGGAAGACCTTGATACACGCGGCATTCTGCCGCTGGGCACCTACAAGGGAACGCCGCAACTCAATGCCAACCGCGATTGGTACAACGCGAATTTTTACGCCACGCTGGCTGCGCGCAAAGTTTGGGACAAGGGCACCAGCCCTGCCAAGCACGAGTTTCAAGGCCCTATTACCTGGAAGTATGAACCCATTCCCCAAGCCGCCCCGCCTGCCTGCGACAAACCGCAGCCCACGGGTTATGACGCTGAGTCTTGCCGCTATGTGAACACCTTGTTCAAGGATGTTGAAGCCAAAGACCCCGCCAAGGCGGTGGCGCTGCGCGAACAGGTTCGCCGCGGCCGCGATGTCTGGTTCAAGGGCACGTTCGGCAACCAAGACGAAATTTACATGCACTTTTCGCGTTCTGCCGGTGGTTTGGAAAACATGTGGTACCCCTGGTTGGATACCCGTGAGCGCAAAAACCGTTTCACCAAATACGGTTTGGTAAATGACCCTGATTGCACCGAAGGCGATGCTTCCACCTATTGGTGGGACAAATGCCCTGACCCGCACAGCTCTGGTGTGCTGGGATATAGGAAATACTATGCAGACCCTGTGAAAGATGAGTCTGGCAAGGTTATTTTTGATCCAAAAACGTCTGCGTTCCGCGAAGATGAGTTGAAGAAGAACATGCGTTTTGTGGTGGGACACCCTTGTGTTCAGTGCCACGTGGGTTTCGATCCAACACGTCCGCCGGCCGATCCGAACAATCCGAAGTGGGAAAACCTCTCCGGCACCATCGGTAACCAGCACATTGTTCAGCCATTGGCGTTCTTCCAGGGCACACCCAAAGATTCGCCGATTCGTCAGGTACTGGCCGCAGGCCGTCCCGGAACCATTGACACCTCTTTGGTGGGCAATGACTTTCAGAACAACCCTGGCACGCAGAACAACATCATGGACTTCCACAACCGTCGGGTGTTCAAGCACATGATGAAAGACCCGATCACCGGCGAGAAAAAAGAGGGCTTGACCCAAAACGTTCTCAAAGGCGGTGAAGACTCTGTGGGCGACCACCTTGCACTGATCCGTGTGTATGTGAACATTGGTATGTGTACGGAAGAATGCTGGACCCCGAATTTCCCGAAACCGGGCGTTTTCTTCGGCGAAAAATCCAAGCAAAAACCGTTCAGCATTGCCCAGTGCGCACGCGATTGCGAGCCATGGAATTATGCAGACGCAAAAATGCAGGATCTGGCTGCGTTTCTGGTCACTGGTGGCCCCACTTACCTGATGAAAGCCAAGGACGCTGACGGCAAAACCGGCAAAGACTTTGTTGAACTCGATAAAGTGCCGTTGGGTCGCAAAGTGTTTACCCGCGAGTGTGCAAGCTGTCACTCATCAAAGGTGGCGCCTGAAAACGTTCGTCGCGACAAGGCCGCGCTGGAGAAATTCTATGAAGGCCATGTGTTTGGCAGCGAGGAATACTGGCAGCATGAGTTCACCGACGCACAACGCGCCGCACCGGATTTTGCCAGTCGTTTCTTGAAGAAAGACACCTTGGGTCGCATGCGTCCGAAGCAGTTTGTGGAGAAGGGCATATACGGTCAGGACTGGTTGGGCAATGATGAGCCAACGCCGTTGAACATCATTGGTACCAACATGTGCCGTGCGCTGCATGACAACCACAACACTGGCCATATTTGGGAAGAATTTTCTTCAGAGACCTTCAAGGAGCGTGCATCGCCTGGTAGCGTACCCCGCACTTTGGCCCGGATGGTTCCCTTGTTGGGCGGCGTGAAGGTGGGCGAGAAGAAAATTGAGGGTGGCCCCGGCTACTATCGCAACATTTCCTTGCTGTCTGTGTGGGCAACATCGCCTTTCCTGCACAACAATGCAATTGGAGAGATGCCGATACTCAAGGACGGTACGCCTGACACGAAGGTGGCTTCCAGAATCAAGGCCTTTGAACAGGCGTATGACGAACTGATGACCAGCGACGATCCGAAGTCCAAGCCTTCACGCTCACCCAAAGTCAGCGTGACTTCCGTGGACATCAAGATCACGCCTCAGGAAGACATGCAGGGTTTCTTGAAGATACCGGTCAGTGCGGGTACTCCGATTGCCAACTTCACCTCCATGAATCCGCACATGCCTTTGTTCATGAAGTGTGATGACCAGGTGGAAAACAAGGGTCACCAGTTTGGTGTGTCCTTGTCGGCAGATGAGAAGCGCGCCTTGCGCGAGTTTTTGAAATTGATGTGATTTTATAACTGTAGTGGTGTGGGTATGATCAAACGTTGGATAGTCGCCAGTGTATTTGCAGTCTCAGGCATTTGGGGCGCTAACGCCTTGATCAACCCGGCAGGTCCGTCTGTCACAGCCTTGTCTGTTGTTAAAGGCGTGACGGACCCGGACGCGATTTCAACGCGTCTGATTTCTTCCGAAGATTTACCCCCCGAAGGTACCCGTTCCCTCTTTGACCATGTGGTCTCCCAAGCCAACGGTGTGCCTTACCCTTTTGAAAAACTGGTGGAGGCGATTGCAAAACTCGATCCATCAGCACAGTCGCCTGTGGTGGTGATGTTGCCGCAGGGCCGTTCGCTTTTGAAAGCGCAGGCCAATGAAAGTCATCCGCGCATTGTCATGGCCGCCGACTTTCAGTCGCCCAACAGCAGATCTACCTTGGGCTTGAATACGCGCGGCCAGCTGTTTCTGGGCTTTGTTGAAAATGCCAATGAAATTGAGGTACTGAGTTACAACGAAGCCGCCGGGCGTTTCGAGTTTCAACTGGTGCAGGACTATTCTGAAACCGGCGCCAGAAAGTTGGTGTATGCAAAGCGTCAGGTGTGCACCACCTGCCATCAGGGCGGCGCCCCTATTTTTTCCCAGCGTCCGTGGGCTGAAACCAATGCCTCTGAAAAAACTGCGGAGGCCATTGCTGTGGCTCGTAAAGCAGCGGGTTTGAACCCGGCCAGCTACTTGGGCTTTCCGGTGAAAGTCGGGCTGGACGTACCAGAGCGCCTTGATGAACTGACAGACATCGGTAACTTTTTCGCCGCAACACAAAAATTGTGGCTTGATGCCTGCGGCGAAGGCGATTCGGGCAACCAGTGCCGACGCCAGATGTTGAAAACCGCAGTGGCCTACAGTGCAGAACCGGGCGGCTTCAATGACACCTTGTCCATGGCCGACCGCTTGCGCCAGCTGCAAGCCAAGGGCATGGCTGGCAAAACCATTCAGGTGCCTGAATCAGATTTAAACAACCGCGACCCTTACGCCGAGCCTGAAGGCTGGCGCGCCAAGGTCAGCCATTACTTTGCAAAACCTGCGAAAGCCGGCGATGGCGCCAAGAGCAATGAAGACTTGGAAGCGTTTGACCGCCTGCCCAAGCTGCCTTCGGTGCTGGACCCGCTGACGCTACGCTTGCCCAAGCGCACGCTGACCCCCAAGGACATAGACGGCGCCTACGGCTTGGCCAGCTTGCTGACTTACAGCGATGTTGAAAGCCTGCGCGCTGCTGCAGGAGGCGACTTGAATGTGGTGTACCAGGCCATAGACCGTGCGCCCGCCAGTTTGTTTGATCCAAAACCGTTTGTGCGTGTCCACATGATGCAATCTTTGCTCAGCCCTGCCGTCATGGCCAGTGTTGCAGCTTCACCGCGCTATGCCATGTTGGACACCTCTGAAATGTCTGCGCCCGTCTCCATTGGTTTGCCTCCCTTGGCGCTGAACGCTGAGTCGCCTTTGAACGATTATCAAAAGTACTGTTTTTCCTGCCACCGGGGCAACCCGCAAAAGCGGCTTAACTTTATGGCCGGTTCCGATGAAAAAGAAGTGTTGGCCGTGCTGAAAAAGAAATCCGAGGTTCGCGAGGCGTTGGATTGGGAGCGTTATCAAGGCACGGACAAGGCGTCCAAGTTGATGCCACCGACCGATTCCGCCCAATATCGCCTGATGACTTCCGACTTGAAACAAAATCCTCAATTGTTGGATAAGATGCGAGCAGTGATTCCGGGTTTGTTTGATTTTTAGGAAAGCGACCCGGTTTAAAAAGACAAGAAAACCAAAACCGTGGAGACAAATCAAAAATGAAGGGCTTTCTAAAAACAGCCGGCATCGTGCTTGCCATGGTCGCGGCTGCACCCGCCGTGGCTCAGCCCTTGTATGCGGGCCTCTATAAACAGAAATACGGTTACGCGCCTTCCTGCAACGCCTGCCACCGCGATGGCGGTGGTTCGCCCTTGGGCGCTTTTGGCAAGCAGTTCAAGGAGGCCGGTGAGTCGCTGGCGGCATTCGACAAGATTGCCAACCTTGACAGCGATGGCGATGGCGTTAAAAACGCTGAGGAGGCGGAAGCCAAATCCAACCCTGCCGATGCACAGTCCACCCCTGCGAAAAAAGGCCAATGGCTGGATGTCTCCAGCCTGATTCCCAAAGAGGTTCAGGCCTTGTTTCCTGCTGTCAGGGAATACCTGCCCCGCGATGCAGTGCTCACTCAGTCAGACATTGACCGGGCCAAGGCCATGGGCGTCGACTTGAACCGCAAGGACGACAACACCATCTACATCCCGCTTGCCGAGCAACGCCCCGCCGGTTCCGCACTGATTTACCCGGCGCAATACAAGGGCAAGGTGTTTTACCTGTTGCTGGCCACCGACCGGCAGTTGAACATCACCCAGGTAAAACCCTTGAATACGCGTCTGGTACCAGAGGCGGCCAACGCAAAGGTGTATGAGTCGTTCAAGGGCATCGCGCTGGACAAACTGCCCGCCGGAAACGGTTCCGATCTGGATGCCGCCATCAGCAACGCCACCCGCAAGGCTGGCACCTTGGTGTTTGTTCGTTTGAAGGGTGCATAAGCAATGAAGTTCTTCAAGCGGCATTGGCCGAATTTTTTGCTGGCCTTCATTATGTTATTCGGTTTGTTTGGCGCCCGGCAGTTTTCACTTGCAGCAGCGCAGGCCGACATGAAAGCAGGCATTGTGGCGGTGGACGGTCAGTTGGTGAAACGCCCCGCCGCTGTGCAGTTGGCGCAGGCAGAACCGGCTGCATCAGCCGGGCAGGCTACCGCTACCAAGCCTGCTGGCGACGGTTTTGACTTTTTCAGTGATCAGCCCGTGGCTGGCGACGACGTGGTGGTGGTGCCGGAAGAGAAATCGAAATGGATAACCGTGGGCGGCCCCATCGGTTTGGTCTTGTTCATGGGCTTCACCTTGTGGCTGAACTGGGTACTGATGCCCTATTCATCAAAAAGTGTGGACATCAACCTGAGACATTTTCCGCCGGCGGCCAAGCGCGGCATGGCGTTTGCCGTGTGTCTGTTTGGTGTCGCGTTTGCATTCGGTGCCTCTGAAATTTGGTACCAACTGCAGTTCTACGGCAGCTCAGAGGCGTTTTTTGCGCAAATGTCGCTGGGTAAACTGATTGTGATGACCCACGCGCATTTGTTTGGCTTCACCACTGCCTTTTTTATTGTGGGTGTGCCGTTTTCAATGCAGTTCAACAACTTGTCTGTTTACCAGTGGGTGTTGCCGGTGGGCTTGTCCGCCTCTTTCATTGACGTACTTTCCTGGTGGGGCATCAAGTACCTGTCAGCCAATTTCGAGTATGTGTCCATGTTGTGCGGCGTGTTGTTTTCCATCAGCTACCTGTGGATGCTGATTGGCCTGTTACGGGTGTTGTTGTTTCCCGAAGTGGTCTGGAAATCTGACAAAGACCGGGAAGAGCGGTTGAAACGCATCCGTGAAAAACGGCGCAGCCGCTTGCGCCACATGAATGAGAAATATTTCGGCTAATCTTTTTTCATCCCGCCCGGTTCAGTGTGAAATACAGAACCGCGGGAATGAACAACAGGCTGCCCAGGTTCCCCACCATCACGATGGAAGCAACCGTGACCGGTTCCTGGGCATATTTCTCCGCAAACACAAAGTTCAGCACGGCCGGCGGCAAGGCACCGAAAATTAACAGCATGGCGGCGTGTTGTGCAGATAAATCCAACAGTTGCGCCAGCGGCCAGGCCACCAACACACCCGACAACGGGCACAGCACGGCGCCAATCGTGGCCAGTTTCAAGTTTACCAGCGCTGACTGAGTCAGACGCACCCCTAAAGAAAACAGCAGCAGGGGAATGGAAACATCGCCTAGCAATTTAACGGAAAACAGCAAGGGTGGCCACAAACTGAGTGAACTTAAAGACACCGCCAAACCCGCAATGCTGGCACCTATGACCGGCACACGCCAGAGTTGGTGCAGGGCGGTGTTTTTGTCCAGCAGCCAGGTACCCAGCGAGTAGTGCAGCGTATTTTCCACCATGAACAAAACAATGGCGGCGGGCATGGCCTGTTCTCCAAACGCCAGCAACGCCAACGGCAGCCCCATGTTTCCGGAGTTGGTGAACATCATGGGTGGAATGAAGGTGGCCGGTGCAATTTTCAGCCAGCGTGCCACAGGCAGTGCAAGCACGCCGCTCAACAGCACCACGCCGAGTGCACCCAGTGCAAGCGGCCAATACGTGAGCAAATCAAACGACTTCGACGCCAGCGCGGAAAACACCAAGGCAGGCACAAAAATGTCCATGTTCAGTTGGTTGGCAAAGCGCATATCGGGCTTGTGTACCCGCCCGTAAAGAAAGCCTGCGAGGACAATCATGAAAATCGGAAATACAATACTGGCAACTTGGAGCATTTAAACCTGATTATTCGTGAGTGGAAAGTTTTTTCGTGGTTCAACAATTGTCAAAAAAACCTTGGCTAGGTGTGCTTACCTTTGCAGCCTTGGTGGTTTGCATTACATCTTGGTTTGTCATCATGACGCCACTGGTCATTTTACGCGCGGTCCCCATTTATAAAGTTCAGCGTCTTTTTGCCCGTCTGAATGTGAAATTTGCCACGTTTTGGGTGGGTAGCAACCAATTGCTGTTCAAGTGCTTGCATCCGCCGCATCGTCCTGTTCACATTGAAGGCCACATCAAGCCCAACAGCAGTTACATGGTGTTGAGCAATCACCAGTCGTGGGCCGATATTCTGGTGCTTTTCAATGTGCTGCACAAACGTGTGCCATTTGCGCGGTTTTTCTTGAAAAAGGAGCTGATTTGGCTGCCGATTGTGGGGGTTATTTGCTGGGCCATGGATTTTCCGTTCATGAAACGCCACAGCCCCGCTAAATTGGCCAGAAATCCGGCCTTGGCGGCAGACGATCTTGAGGCCACCCGCAGGGCCTGTGAAGTCTACAAACTCAACCCGGTTGCGGTGGTGAATTTTGCCGAGGGCACCCGTTTTTCACCAAAGAAAGCGAAAAAAACCAAGTCGCCCTACCGTTACTTGCTCAAGCCGAAATACGGCGGTTTGTCTGCCGCGCTCAATGCCATGGGCGAGCAGTTTGCCGGTATTGTGGATGTCACCATTTGCTATGAGCCTTCTGAAGATTCCATTGCCTGGTCTTGGTTGTGCGGTCGCCAGACCAAGGCACGGGTTCATATCCGCGTAATTCCCGTACCGGCAGATCTGATTGCTGGAAATTACAGGGAAGACGCTGAGTTTCGTCAGCGTTTCAAAAACTGGTTGGACAGTGTCTGGCGTGAAAAAGACGAACGCTTGAAACGCATGCACGGCGTTGCCTGATGCGACTGCGGCGTTCTGTGGCCTTAGTTGCGTTTTGCAAACAGGTAATCGGCCACATGCGGGTTTGAATCGCGTTCTTCGCCAAATGTTGATGTGGGGCCGTGACCGGGAATGAAGGTGACATCGTCGCCGAGCGGGAACAATTTGTCGCGGATGGCGTTGATCAGATCCATGTGATTGCCCTTCGGGAAATCTGTGCGCCCAATGGAGCCTGAAAAAATAACATCGCCCACCACCGCCACACGGTCTGTTTCATGGAAAAAAACCACATGGCCCGGCGTATGCCCCGGGCAGTGAAACACTTTCAGCGTTTGTGCACCGAATTTTACCGTGTCGCCGTCTTTGAGCCAGCGGTCTGGCGTGAACGCCTGGGCCGGCGGAAAGCCGAATTGCACGCTCTGCACGGGCAGCAAGTCTATCCAGAATTTTTCTGCTTCATGCGGTCCTTCAATGGGCACGTGCAATTGGGCTGCCAACGCAGCCGCACCGCTGCAATGGTCTACGTGACCGTGTGTCAGGAAAATTTTTTCGACCGTGACACCCTGTTGGGCCACCACGGCCATGATGCGTTCAAGGTCGCCGCCCGGGTCCACAATGGCAGCGTGCCGGGTCTCTTCACACACCAGCAAGGAACAATTTTGCTCGAACTGGGTGACTGGAATGATGGTGATTTTCATGCGGGCTCGGCTTCTTCGGAATGCGGTGCATTCCAGATACAAGGAAATTCAATGTCCTTATTCTACTCCGGCTTTGTGCTGTTTACGGTGGCGTAGGTCTGTATGGCGGTGGTTGCAACCAGAGACAAGGCCATGTCGATGTTTTCATTGTTGCGAACGGTTGCCGACGTGATTGCAGCGACCATTTTGTCTTCCATGTCTCTGGCCAGTTGCAAAGTGTCGGGTATGGGTTTGTTTTCTGCCACTTTTCTGGCGGCGCTGGAAAAAAACACGGTCGCAGAGGGGCCCACCTCGGGTTTGGGTACCGCAACGGATTGAGGCGCAGACACAGGTGGTTTGCCTGCGCGTTGCGCATTTGCGGAACCGGATTCGCCATTGACTGGGCCGAGAGGATTCACCGACATGCCTTCTATTTGATAACAATCATTTATTTTCTCAAAGCTTTCAGTCCCGGACTGTGAATCTCTGTGTCATGGCGGTCGGGGCTGCTATGATAACCCTGCAGAATTTAGCTTGGCAACGGCCTACACAGGGAAAAAAGTTTGCATGTTGGAAACCGATATTCAAATACGCTTTGGCAGTTGGCCGCGCATGCAACCGTTGGCTGCCCCCATTCGTTTGGCCGTATTTGTGCATGAGCAAGGCATCTCAGAGTCTGAGGAATGGGACGAGGCAGATGCGGTTGCCGTGCATTGGGTGGCTTTGTTCGAGGGTGAACCTGTGGGCTGCGCCCGTCTGCTCACCGATGGCAAGATTGGTCGCATGGCTGTACTCAAGCCCTACCGCGGCATGGGCGCAGGCAAACGTTTGCTGCAATGCGCTGTTGAATACGCCGCTGAACGCCGGTTTGCCAAAGTTGCGCTGAGTGCGCAAATGCATGCGAAGTCCTTTTATGAACAACAAGGTTTTATAGCAGAAGGCGAGCCTCATTTTGAGGTGGGCATTGAACACCAATGGATGTCGTTGTCATTGCAACAGGCACCCAAGGCAGTGCCTTTATTGGCGTTTCTGGAAGGGGTGTCCGAGAAAGTCAGTGAATTAGACATGCGTTGGGTGATTGCAACAGTTTCGGAGTTAAAACGCCCTGGCAACGGTCATGTCTACTTCACATTGGTGGAAAGCGATGCAGCCGGAAGTGTTGTGGGCAAGGTGCGCGCAAATCTCTGGAAAAGCACAGCCATGGCCTTGGAAACGAAATTTCGCGCCGCTACCAGCAAGGGTCTGGAAAACAACCAGGAAGTGATGTTGCAGGTGAAGGCAGAGTTTCACCCCGGCTACGGCATGTCCGTGGTGGTTAAAGACATTCACCCTGAATTTACCTTGGGCCAGTTGCAGGCCCGTTTGCAAGCCATACGGCTGGAGTTGCAGCGTCTAGGCATTGCCACCAGAAACAAGGCCCTGCCCGTGCCTGAAGATTTTTTTCGCATCGCGGTGCTCAGCCCTGAAGGGGCTGCCGGTTTGGGCGATTTTCAAACCCGGGCCGATGGCCTGATGCACGCAGGCGTACTGCAGTTTGTTTATTTCACGGCGGTATTCCAGGGCACCGGTGCTGCCAGTGCAATGAGCCGTGCCTTGGACGCGATTGCCCGCAGCCATGCCGAACGGAGCTTTGATGCGCTGGTCATTATTCGCGGTGGCGGCAGCGAACTGGACCTGGCCTGGTTAAACGACATTGAAATTGCCCGGCGGGTGTGTCTCATGCCCATGCCTGTGTTGGCAGGCATTGGCCATGAACGCGACAACACCATTGTTGATGAACTGGCCTGCCTGCGTTTTCCCACACCTTCCATGGTGATTGATTACATTGAGGAAGTGGTGCTCGGGCGTCTGAACCGGGTGGCCCGGAATGTACGTGATGTGGTGAGAATCGCCAGACAGAAACTTGAAACCGCGCGACTTCAAGTGCAGAACACGCAAGGCAAAATTACCGAGCAAGCGCGGCTGAAACTGTTGAAGGCCAGCACACAGGCAGACAAGGGCTGGCAATTCATTCGGCACACAAGTCAGAGCAACTGCGGGCAGGGCCGAAGTTCGGTTGAGCGTTTGTTTCTCGATGTCATCAAGCCGTTGTCCCGACAACAATTAAAAACCGCTGCTGAACGCTTGCAGCGCATGTTTCAGACTGACATCAAGGAAACAGCAAGGCGTCGGCTTGAAACTGCCAGTTTTAAAGTGGAGTCACAGAAAGATGTGGTGGCCGCGCAAAACCCGGAGCGTATTTTGCAACTGGGCTATGCTTTGGTGCTTGATGCAAACGGTCAGGCGCTGACCAGCGCTGGGAAAGTCAGGCAGCAAACCGCCGCCTTCAATATTCAATTTAAAGACGGCACGGTGGGTGCCACGTTAAAGGAAGAACCACACAATGAGTGATAACACCTACCCGGCATTGAATCCGGAAAGTTTCAATGCAGCCTACCAAAGGCTGGAAACCATCGCCAACAAATTAAGGGCCAGCGAGAGCAAGCTTGACATTGATTCCCTGTTGCCGGATGTGCAGGCCGCCATGGCCGCTTACGACATTTGCAAGCAGCGCCTGGCGGCTGTGGGGTTGGCACTTGATGAACAACTCGGCGACACCCCCGAATAGTTTGTTTCAGCGATTGCGGTGTTTGCGTGCCGCGATTTCATTTTCCAGCAGGGCGGCGAAGTCGAACAGGTCGTTCAAGTCTTCGGTGGAAAACGTGCGCGGCGCAGTATCAAGCAGACACAGGCTGCCCAGAATAACGCCGTTTTCGGAATACACAGGGGCGCCAGCGTAAAACCGTATTTTCGGACGACCCACCACCAACGGATTGTCAAAAAATCTGGGGTCGTGGCAGGGGTCTTCCACCACCAGTGCTTCACGGCTTTTCACCACGTGACCACAAAACGAGACGCTTCTCGGTGTGGATTTTGATTCCAGACCGCAGGCTGACTTAAACCACTGCATGTCTTTGTAAACCATGGACATCAAGGCCATGGGCACTTGAAAGTGCCGCTTGGCCAAGCGTGTAATGCGGTCAAAACCTTCTTCGGGCTCAGATAAAACCAACCCTAGGGTTTCCAATTCCTCTGAGCGTTCTGTTTCGTTTTCGCAGAGTGCGGGCTCAATCATTTTTTACATCCTCGGACAGCGGGGCTTGGCGATTAGATCGCTAAAGTGTGATTTTAGTCTTGGACAAAGTCGTGTGACCAACAATTTCCCCCTGAATCTGTTAAACATTTAAAAGCCACTTGGCGGGTCAGAAAAAGTGTTTAGAAATCAATCATGTTGGCTGCCACCAAGGCTGTGTTTTCCATGGGCAGAAAATGTGTGCAGCCCTGAACCACCGTTTGTGACCAGCGTGGCCTGATTGTTTTTAGCAAGGCTTGCGAGCGTTTGCCGCAAGTTGAACCCCGTTCTGCCAGCAGCAACTTGACGGGGCAGCCCGGCTTGACCAACTTGCTCCAAGGCCAGGCTTCCACCACCGAAAAAGTTCGGCTTTCCCATTCAGGCCTGCAGCGCAGGGTAACGCGGCTTGCATGGGCAGCGCTGACCGAGGGTTTGAAGGCGTCTTGCGTGTAATGGCGCAGCCAGGCTTCGGGCCAGGCCGAAAATGAACGCTTGCCCCGGTAGCTTTCGAACGCCTCGTTGCTGTCTGCAAATTCTGCACGTCGCCGTTTTGCGCCAGCAGCCAATGAAAACCCTTCGTTTTTACCCAATACCTGCAGCGTTTTCATGACGCTGCCCTGGAAAGGGTCAAGCAACACAGGGTCAATTGCAAATACGCCCCGGATGCTCTCGGGGTGGCGTTGCGCCGCCACCAGACTGCACATGCCGCCTATGCTGTGCCCCGCCAGAAAAACCGGTTCGTTGAACTGCTTGATGATGAAGCTCAAGTCATCGTAGTAGCGCAGCCAGCTGCGCAACTGTGCCGGATTGGCCTCTACAGTGGTGAAACCGTGGCCGCGGGCGTCTGGTGCCACGATGCGGTAGTGCTGTGCGAGCACCTCAAACAAGGGCAGGTAAGTTCGGGCATGAAACCCTGTCGCATGTGAAAAAATCATCAAGGGCAGGTGTTTTTGATGTGCACCAACTTGTATGGTGGAAAACTCGCCCCCTTCAGGGTGTGGCAATGCGATGCGGGAAAAATCCATTATTTAGCGGCTGTTTCTGCGTTTCTGATCAGTAAAACGCTGTATTTTTTTCTGAGTTCAACCATTTCTTCGCTGCTGGCTTCAATGTAGCCCAGAGCGCCCTCGCGGCTGCTGATAAGGTTCAGCATTTTCAGGCGATCGCGTACTTCTTCCGGCGGGGTTCCCAAACCCACATAGCGACGTGTGGCCCAGTACGCAACGTACTCGGCGTCTGTCTTGCCAATGACAGTGCCTAAAAAGCGTTGGCGCACCGGATTTTCCGGTGTGTAGTTAAGTGGCGTCAGGCTTTTGTTGTTGTAGTCGAGTTGCTTGCCTGTGTAGATGCGTTCTGCGATGCGTTCTGTCATGCCGCTCAGCTCTACCTTTGACAGCAGGTAAAGCTCCGCCCGAGCACAAGCGCTGCTCAATGCGAGCAGTGCGATCAAGAGAGGGCGGCGCAAGCGGGTCATGGCGGTGGGCTCAGAATATTTTGCTGAAAGACAGCGTCATGACATTGGTGTCAAGGTAGGGCGGAGCGTTGTCAAACAAAGCTGAATCCTCCCCGGTCTTGATGTGTTTCAACTCAGCCTTGAGTTTACTCAAGGTCTCCAGGCTGTAGGCAGCACCCAGCGCCACAGAGCGGTTTTTGCGCTGTTGGCCGTTTTGAAGACCACTTTCTTCCTTGGAGTAGGCTAAGGTGGTGTATGGCGTCAGTTTGCCCAGGGTTTTTTCAACAATGACAGCGCCGCTTTGTGACTTCGGCCCGTTGCTTTGATCCGGGTAATCCGCCTTGAAGAACTCAATGCGCCCCATGACTGGGCCAACAGGTCCACGCAGGCCGATGGTTTTGACCTGAACGCGAAAGTCCATGCTGCTGTTGTTGGCATTTTTGTATTCGGACAAATTAAATTGCGCTGCATATTTGTCCGCCTCGGCCTTCACATTCAAGCCCACCAGGTTCAGAGGTACATTGATAAAAAATGCGTTTGAACTGTTGTTGCCCAGCGTGCGAATGTAAGTGTCGGTTCTTCCGCCGAACACTTCCAGCGAACCTTCAACCCGACGGGTAATGTCAAAGTAATGCGTCAGGCTGCCGCCGTAGTATTCAAGCAGGTTTGTGGAGAAATAAATTTCGGGTGGCAGTCTTGCCGGTGTGTACGTGGCGCCAATGTCCAGATTCTGGGCGTCCAGCACCAGGTTGTTCCGCATCTTGCCGCCCCTGAGCAGCCAGGCGCTGCTGGGGCGGTAATTGAGAATTGCCCATTTGAAATCTGCGCGCGTGGCGTGGTCTTTCCGGTCGGACTCAAATGCAGCCACCTGTATGGTGGAGCTTAAGGTATTGGAAAACTTTGAATCCAGTTGCACCCCGACAATGGAACCTGAGCGAAAGGTGCCGCCATCGTCAATGCTGCGCAAATACCGCGAAGAGTTGTTGGACAGCGAATAACTCAAGGTCATGAATCCGCTGACCGAGCTGGTTTGCGCTTGCGGCGATGTCGGCAACAACATCAGCAGCGCAGCAACGCAGCCTGCCAGCCCCAGCGGGTGCTTAAAATGATTCATGTTGTCCCTTCACTTCAAGTGGACTTGTTTGCATCGAGTTCCTGCAACACTGTTTGTACGTCTTCCAGCACGGTAGGCCAGATTGAATCGAGTTCATCCAGCGCGGCCTGAAAACTCTGTGTCTGCAATTTCACTTGCTTCTCCAGGTTCTCCACCTTCCTATGCAGTTCAATGGCTCCCAAGGAGCCGGCTGCACCCTTTAACGAATGAAGCTCCACCAACAAACCTTTTTCATCGCCGGCGAGCAATTTTTCCCGCAGGGTTGAAATGAAATTGTTATAGGTTTTCAGAAAAGTTTCCATCAGTTTTTTAATCAACGGACGGCGCGCAGCGAATTTGTTGTCCAGTTCCGTCAGGTTGATCCACACCGTGGTTCTCATGGGTTCTCCACAGATTCGCTCAAGGGGCGAGAAAAGTTTCTTTGTATCCAGACGTAGAGTGCATCCATGTCGAAGGGTTTTGTCATCACGGCATTCATGCCGCTTTCCAGACATTTGTCCCGGGCTTCTTCAAAGGCGTGTGCTGTCATGCCCAGTATGGGCAGGTCCGTGAGTCCAAGGTTTGTCCGGATGTGTCTGGTGGCCTGATAGCCATCCATCTGCGGCATCTCCACATCCATCAAGACAAGGTCGATGGCGGCTTTCTTTTGTTCGAAGAACTCGACGGCCTCCAGACCGTTGTCGCAAATGTGGATAAGCGCACCTTCCAGTTCCAGAGTGTCTTTTGCGACCTCCTGATTGATCGGGTTGTCTTCCACCAGCAAGATACTCAAGCCCGCAAGCAGCTTCTGATTGCCTGTTGGCTCTGGTGTCCATGCCGGTTGTGGTGGGGGCGCGGCAGCGTCTGGTACTGGCAGCGGTTCAGGCGCAAGCTCAGGCTGTGCTTTTTCTGCGGTGAATTCCAGGCTGAAGCAACTGCCCTTGCCAACCGTGGACTCGATGTGAATTTCGCCTCCCAGTGCTTGCGCCAGCCGTTTTACAATGGCGAGTCCCAAGCCTGTGCCGCCGTAAACCCGAGTGGTGGACTGGTCGGCTTGCGTGAACTCCTCGAAGGCGTCCGAGACCTGTTGTTCAGACATGCCTATGCCTGTGTCCGAGACTGACAGGCGCAGTGCCATTTGCCCGGAGTAACCTTCTTGTACCTGAGCCGACAGCACCACTGAACCCTGATGTGTGAATTTGACCGCGTTGGACAGTAGGTTGGTGAGAATCTGTTTTAGCCGAAGCGGGTCGCTGACAATCCAGCAGGCACCTCCTGTTGCATTCAATGACGAAACATCCACACGGGTTGCAACGCGGTTTTTTTCAGCGGTCAGACTGACCAGATCTATTGAGGAGTTCATGAGTGCAACAAGGTCACAGGCCTGCATTTCCAGTGTGACCTTGCCCGCCTCTGCCTTTGAAAAATCCAGGATGTCGTTGACCAGTCCCAGCAGGAATTTTGCGGAGTCCACCACTTTGTTCAGATAGTTTTTTTGCTTGGGCGCCAGTTCAGTTCTGGCCAGCAATTGCGACATGCCGATCACGGCATTCAGTGGTGTTCTCAGCTCATGCGTCATGTTCGCCAGAAACCGGCTTTTAACACGGGTTTCCAGTTCCGCCTTTTCCCGGGCCTGTTCTGCTTTGTACATGGCCTCGGTGGCTTTGCGCGCCAGGTCTTTTTGCATCAGGTCAAAACGCACGGCGCGAATCATGCGGTTCATGGAATGGCTGAGAATACCGATTTCCGCCACCACTTTGCTTTCCTTGATACTGACGGAGTAATCGCCTTCTGCCATTTTCCCGGCGCTTTGGGCCATTTGTTCAATCGGCTTGATGATGCCGACACGAAGTAAATACAAAATGATCAGCAAAATAACGCCAGAGAGCAGGGACAGGAACAACAACACCCGACCGGCCTGCGTTATTTTTTCTTGTGTGGAGATATTTTCTGTTTCTTGCTTTTGATTGATGAGGTCGAACAGTGTGTTTAGCTGGCCTTCAATTTCATTGGTCAGTTTCAAGTGTTCATTGGCGTACATAAAAGCGGTGGCGTAGGCCGTGTCCGCCGGCGCCTCAGTCACGAAGGCTTTGTTTCTGACATCGTAAAGCCCCTGTGCGGCGGCAAAGATAATTTTTTCCCGTGCACGAAGTTCCCGACTGCTTTGCAAAAGCTCCAGACCGATGGCTTTGCTGCCGCCTTCAGTGCGCAGGTTTTCTATGCGCTCCTGCAACGACCGGCTTTTTTGATTGACCGTGCCGATCGCCGTTGTCTGGTCTACCAGCAGTGTGTCCCAATAAAGCGCCGAAGGCGGGCTGGAAAATGACTTCTGTCCGCTGTGGACATCGAGAATGTCGTAGTAGTAGATCAGGAGTTTCGGATTCTGCGTGGCCACATAAACGGCCACCATTTTTTGCAGCGCCGACATTTCGGCTTGAATCAGGGAAACATCGCGCAGTGCCCGTTGCCCTTCGACCTGCAATTGTCTGGCTTGTTGTTGAAGGTCTCTCAATTCCAGCAATGCGAGCAGGTTCACCACGAAACTGGTCATCAGCAGCAGCGCGCCCAGTCTGGATAAAAAGACCAGCCGCATCGTCAGCTTTTATCGCTGTCCGCGCCCGAAGCATCTGCAAAGCGTGCCCGGCGTAACGCCTGCCGGTACACGGCAATGGCTTCCGTGCGGGTTTTTGCTTCAAGGCGGTAAAGAATTTCGCGGACGTGGTCCTTGACGGTTTCAACGCTGAGGTTAATGGCTCTGGCAATCTCTTTGTTGGTCAAGCCCGCTTCAATGTGTTCGATGATTTCAAGCTGCTTGGCGGTCAGTGGTTTTTTGTTGCCGCCAATGCCGATGCTGGTTTGTGACACATGGGTTTTAATGACCGCAGTGAATTCTTCCGGACCCACGGCATTGGTGCCGGCTTCGCCCACCAATGCTTTGCGGATCAGATCAATGGTTTCGATGTAACCCATGCTCTTTGGAAAGCTTTTAATGGGAATGTGCAGTGGCGCCCTGGCCACTGTTTTTTCCAGCAATTCTTCGTCGCCTGAGGTGAGAAATATGTGCGAGTCCTTGAAATACTCAAGTGCGCCAACCACATCAATGGTATCGGAGTCTGGCAGTATCAAGTCCAGTATCACCATGACAGGCGGGTCTTCCTTGACCATCGCAATCGCATCGCCTAGCGTGGCTGCAATCTTGACGTTCACCTGCCGGGCACCTTCTTTAACAATGTCTTGAAGGCTGATGGAAATCAGCGGGTGGTCTTCAACAATTAAAACCCATGGAGATGTCTTCTTGGTTTTCTTTGAACTCAGTGTCATGGTGTTACGTTAGCAACTATTAACCGCCCTATGTTACTCTTAAAACGGACTGATTTTTAACTAAAAAGGCTACGATTATGGTGATTGTTCATCATCTGAATAATTCGCGTTCCCAGCGCATTATCTGGTTGCTTGAAGAGTTGGGGGTTGCTTATCAGGTAAAGCGCTACGAGCGCGACAGCAAAACCCTGCTGGCGCCGCCTGAGTTGTTCAAGGTGCATCCTCTTGGCAAATCACCGGTTATTTCCGATGGCGACATTGTGGTGGCAGAGTCTGGTGCCATTGTTGAGTATTTGGTGAGCACCTATGGTTCAGAGACTTTCAAGCCGGCCTCAAATTCCCAGGCGCAAAGAGACTATTCCTACTGGTTGCATTTTGCAGAAGGCTCCGCCATGCCACCTTTGGTGATGAAACTCGTGTTTGACCGAATTGAAAATGCACCGGTGCCTTTTTTCATCAAGCCGATACTCAAGGGTGTTTCAAAAAAAGTGAATTCTGAATTCATCATGCCCAACATTAATCGGCAACTGGCCTTTATTGAAAAGCATTTGAAAGAGAACACCTGGTTTGCCGGCCAACAGTTTTCAGCGGCTGACATACAAATGAGTTTCCCCATGGAAGCAGCGATTTCAAGAATTGGAAGTGTCAGCCAGTTTCCGGCTATTCTTGATTTCGTGAAACGCATACATTCCCGCCCCGCCTACCAAGCGGCATTAAAAGCAGGGGGTCCGTACGCTTATGCCTGAAAATTTTTCAGGCATGGACCTTAATAAGCCGATTACCAACAAAACGCCGCTAACTTACATGGGTCCACGCCGTCTATGAAGTCGTGAACGCGAATCAGACTAAATTTCCGGTACGCACGGTGTGCCATGTTTTGGATGTCTCGACCAGTGTAGTTGAGTAACGCTGTATCGAAAACGCCGGGGTGGGTCAAAATTGCAGTTAAGTTCGACTTGCATGACCGGTTTTTACCATTTGAAAAAACGGAATCCTTTTTCGGGTTTAGGTGGGATTGAGGCCAGGTGTGCGCGTAGCAAATCCACGATGTCACCATGCCCCATTTTGGTTGCAAGACCAAGCGAGTATTCCACCGACCGTTGGTCAGAGGCATTAATGTGGGAATCTGACAACAGTATTTCTACGATGTCACTATGCCCCATCCTAGCGGCAAGATTAAGCGAGTGTTCCACCGACCATTGGTTAGAGGCATTAATGCTGGAAGCTGACAACAGTATTTTTACGATTTCTGCGTGGCCTTTACGTACCGCAAGGTGGAGCGCCAGCCCACCATTATGTGCGGCTTTGTTGAAATCAGCCCCTGCGTTCAGCAACAGCTTGACGATTTCTGCGTGGCCTTTACGTGTCGCAAGCTGGAGCGCCAGATCACCATTATGTGCGGCTTTGTTGACATGAGCCCCTGCGTTCAGTAACAGATTGACGATTTCCGCGTGGCCATCACGTGTCGCAAGGTGGAGCGCCCGAGTGCCATCATTTAAGGCTTTGTTGGCATCAGCCCCTGCGTTCAGCAACAGCTTGACGATTTCTGCGTGGCCTTTACGTGTCGCAAGGTGGAGCGCCCGAGTGCCATCATTTGAGGCTTTGTTGACATCAGCCCCTGCGTTCAGCAATAGCTTGACGATTTCTGCGTGGCCGTTACGTGTCGCAAGGTCGAGCGCCCGAGTGCCATCATCGAAGTCTTTGTCCACACCAACCTTTGCGTTCAGTAACAGCTTGGCGATTTCTGCGTGGCCGTGTTCTGCCGCAAAGCGGAGCACCAGAGCACCATTATTTCTGGCTTTGTTTGCATCAGCCCCTGCGTTGAGCAACAGCTTGACGATTTCCGCGTGGCCGTTACGTGTCGCAAGGTCGAGCGCCAAATGACCATCATTTGAGGCTTTGTTGGCGTTACCCCCTGCGTTCAGCAACAGCTTGACGATTTCTGCATTGCCGTGTTCTGCCGCAAAGTGGAGTGCCTGCGCACCATTATTTGTGGCTTTGTTGACATCAGCCCCTGCGTTGAGCAACAGATTGACGATTTCTGCGTTGCCGTTTGAGACAGCGAGATGAAGTGCGCCCAATGTCTTAGGGGTGACGAAATCGACGTCTGCCCCTGCCTCGAGTTGTTTGTGAACCGACTCAAGATCGCCTTGACTGACGGCCTTATAAAGTGCGCTTCGCCCGAAGGCATCGAGATAGTCGGTCCCAAGGTCACCCAAGGTCCGGTCGGTTAGATACAGCTCGTTTTTCTCGAGATCGTCCAGCGCTCTTTCAGCGCCCCCGTCGATCATTGAAGTGGGTATTCCTTGTAAATCGGAGAAGGTTTTTCGAATGGACGAGAGCACGGTACGGGTCTTGAATTGAAGTTGCGCCTCGAAGGCTTGCTGGTCAAGTACCGGTTGGAATGGCTTTGACTGCATCCAGACTTGATCATTAGACGTCCGCTGGCTTTCGGCCTCGGTCCAGGCCTTTTGATCCTGTTCGATCTGATCGTCCAGATGCGTGATAAGTCGTGTCATCACGCGCGTGATGTCGGCATTCAGCATCTTTTCATCAGGAAGCCCGAAGTTAAACGCCTGATCAATGCCCTCCGGCGTTTGCAAAAGCCTCTGTACGCAACCGGTGTTGCAACACTGATCCCTGGCTATCTCCCGCAGCCTGCTGGCGAAGGCTTCAATGAGACTGTCTTTGAGCGTTTCATGCCTGAAGCAGTATGCCCAGACATGGCGCAGCGTATCGGCAACGTTTGTTTTCAGCCCATCTTCGGAGACGGGTCTTCGCTGTTGAAGGGCGAACTTGAGGCCTTCCATGGCCTCGAAATCCGATCCGAGGTGGGTGGTGATGTGCTTCTCAGTTGCCCCCAGCGTCGGTGGATCGACTCGATTGATTGCCTGCAAGTTGTGCCATGCCAGCGCGCCTGTACTCAGTAAACCGTTTTGATGGACGTTGGCCGACCATCCGTGCTTGATATCCGCAAAGAGACGATCAAGATTCTGTCGGTTCTGGTCTGACATCTGCAGTTTTCCCCCGGCAAGCCCCGCGGTAAGCGACTCGATCTCTGATCTCGCAATGTACACACCATCAATTTCAAAGAGACCTACCTCTGGCGGCGCGACGGCAAGGAAGGATTTTGCGATGGTTGGAACCATGTGTTCCAGTTGTATGGAGCGGGAAAGCGCCATACCCAGTCGCGATACCGCATCGTTGCAGCCAGCAATGGTTTTTTCGTGCTCTCCGGACAGTGCCAGGCGCAGTCCTAGATGCCAGTTGTGATAGATGGATGCACGTTTGTGGGTGTCAGTGGTCCCCCGTGCAAGAAGGTCAGCCCATTCAATCTGGTTTTCGAGCGATACAATTTTGAGGCCCAGTTTTGAGAGGTCTTCGAGCTTGTCTACCCATGCAGTGGAAAGCTGGTCGATCCGGTTCATCCCCAGGTTAAGTCTTTGCTCGGCTGGAAGGTCATTGGGTTCAATCGGGAGCGAGGAAAACTTGAGGTCTGAAAGATTGAGCTCGGGCAGGTTCTTGTTGTATGCACGTTGGATGCGCGTTAAGACGGCTGCACGGTCCTCTCCCTGAGGCGATGCGTCAGCCCATTGCCTCAGCCGAGTCTCCAGCGCTGCGCTGATGTTTGGCGTTGATTTCTTGTGGGAGAGGCCAGCGAAACAACTGATGACAGACGGCATGGGTGGTTTACTCTTGAGTAGATCAATATGGGTAACTTGTGACTCGACAACCAGCTACGAAAAACAGCCTGTGGCAGTGATATCGTTTGCATGATCACTTGCGAATGTGTGTAGATGACGGGCCGGTGAGTTCCATAGCTACTTCCATACGAATGTCGCTTTTAACTGGTTTCTTGCAAACTAATGCCTGAGTTCAGACTGAACTCAAGTTTTCATGCGGGTTTGAAGAATATTTCCGGATCGACTTATCAAGTTCCTCAGGCAAAAAAAAAGCCCGCTGGTGCGGGCTTTTTTTTGCTGCGCTGACCCATCCTAAATAGTGTTGACACTTTTTGATCCTGAAGGAGAAGTGTCAAATGGGAGCTTGGGTTAAGCGTACACAACGCGATTACACGATGTCTTTTAAACTGGCTGTTGTCGAGCAAATTGAAAAAGGCGAGATGAGCTATAAAGAGGCGCAGTCTCGCTATGGGATTCAGGGACGCTCGACGGTGCTGGTCTGGTTGCGCAAGCATGGGCAACTCGATTGGCATAAACTGCACGGATCCGACCTGAAGAGGAATCTAATGGAATCCGAGAAGCAATGGCAGACCCCTGAGCAGCGGATTAAGGAGCTCGAAATGCAGCTCAAGGAAGCCAATCTGAAAGCGCAGCTCTTTGAATCGATGCTCGATATCATTAAGAAGGAATACGGGGTAACTGTCCCAAAAAAGCCTTTAGGCTTGCGCTCGAAGGGCAAAAAGCTGTTCGAATAAGCGTGGCGCAAGCTTGTAGGTTTGTCGGCATTAGCCGTCAGGCGTATTACCAGGCACTGGTGCGAGATTCGTCAAAGACGTCACGAGATGATCATATACTCACGCGTGTACGTGATGAGCGCATGATGCAGCCTCGGGTCGGCACTCGAAAACTTCATGCCATGCTCAAGCCGGAACTGACGGCATTAGGGATTGGTTTGGGGCGGGATGCGTTGTTTAGCTTACTCAGGCGCGCCAGCCTGCTCGTACCTAACCGGCGGGCGTATCACAAGACGACAGATAGCCATCATCGATTCCGTAGACACCCGAACCTGCTGAATGGCGAGGCAAAACGGATACCTGAACGCCCCGAGGAAGTTTGGGTCGCAGACATCACGTATTTGCCGACACGGGAGAAGTTCGCCTACCTGAGCTTGGTGACTGATGCTTATTCACGCAAGATTGTGGGTTATCACGTTCATCCAACACTACAGACTGAAGAAGTGGCCATGGCATTCAAGAAGGCACTAAAACAGCGAAAGAGCAAACTGCCCCTCATTCACCACTCAGATAGGGGTATTCAATACTGCTCGTCGCTATATCAGGGCATTCACAGCAAGCACGGTATTATCTGCTCAATGACGGATGGCTATGACTGTTACCAGAATGCTCTAGCAGAACGGGTAAACGGTATCCTGAAAGGCGAGTTTCTACTCAACAAACCGGCCAATCTGGAAGAGGCCAGGAAAATGGTAGAAGAATCTGTTCAGATCTACAATCAGAAACGGCTGCATTTGAGCCTAAAATACAAAACGCCCGATGCGGTGCATCAGGCGTTCTTTGCTACTTGAACCGTCAACCTATATCAGGACGGGTCAC
>JAJTDO010000054.1 GCA_021300475.1 Burkholderiales bacterium
GGGAATTTGCAAGAAACTGATTGTATTTTACCCGGTTTCTTGCAAATCCTAATTGCCGAAATCGCCGTTAGATCAAGTGCTCATGCGGGTTTTGCGGGTATTTCCGGATCGACTGGTTACACAAACGGCGCGTCAATCCTGCGACATCAGAATCAGGAAACAAGACCATACCTGGATTAAAGTGACTGTCTACAGGGATTTCTCTTACTGCCAATACAATGGAGAGCTATTGCAACTAGATATCAGCGTGTTTGCAAACACACGATTGGGCTTTGGAGTAGGTAATTCACAAAATCTGTGATTAACTCTGTGGACAACTTCAACAAACCCATGAAACTAAAAGATTGTATCTGGGTTGAGAATTATTTAGGCAACTGTACGTTTCAACGAATTTCATAAGCCAACTCAAGACAATACATATACAAACAACCTTGTTTTCCGACGATCGCCAACTTCAATGATTCGTTTTGGTTTCAGATTGGGAATAACAAAACTGTTGGACACCAAAAGACTGCCTTTTCGCATTTCCGCACACGCCTTTGCCCAGAGCGCCGGCATGGGAACCGGCGATAAAAACGCGTAGACCACATCAAACTCGCCTAAATGGGTTTTCCAGAAATCGCCCCACTGCAAATCACAGTTGTTTTGCCCAATCGACAAGAGGCGACCAGAGATAGCGGGTAAAAAAGCCCCCTCCACCCCCACACAGCGGGCCAGAGGGCGCTGCTTTGCCACCGTCCTGACCACACCGCCAAGCCCGGAACCAAAGTCCAGAAACGTCACAGGGACGTCAGAACGGACCAAGCCCAGCAACATGCGTGTGGTTTCTGAATTAGAGAGAAACAAGGGGACTTGTGAGCGAAAGTGCGAGCCATACACCAAGGCCAGCAAAATAAATCCGAGCAAATACCAGACGGGGGCCACCTGAAACTGACTGAGCAAAACAGCCAAGGGAAAAAACGACAGGTGTATGCCCAACCACCAACGGTCACTGTTGAACAGTTTTGCAAGACCGCAAGCCACCACCGCCTGCGCAGAGACCCAAGGCCAGGCTAACAGACCGCCCGAACCAAAAAAAATAAAACACAGCCCAGTTCCAAAGAAAGCAATAGTTTGCACCAACAGGGCTTTCTGGGTGCCAGGCAAGCGTCTTATTTTTTCCAGAATGCGTTTCACATGGACACCAGACTCATTGAGTAAACATGATTAAAATCAACCACCTCAAGGAGTCTGTCGATGTTTGGATGCTTACCGGGAAAGGCTTTTGCGTCTGAAGTGTGTTCTGCATACAACACCAAGCCCTCTGCAGCGGCCTGGGCATTTAAAACTCCGAAACGTGACAACAGGTGAGCATAGACCGCAAGAGAACCCTGACTACCCGCCTTGTTCTCGATTCTTGCGAGCAAATGGCCGTCAGCATCGTGCAATTCAAGCGCAGCAAGCTTTTCAACGCTGCCGAGCGTTTTCAGATTTTCAGAAAAACTATTCACAGAACACCCCTTTTTCCAGCAAAAACGCATGATAACGCACGGCATGCAGAGGCATAAAAAGCCACCGGATAAATGAAATACAGGCTCAGGGTATTAGATTGCCCTCTCTAGCGAAGACTCTCACTATGGAATTACCGGCCAGCCACCAATCGCTCAAGTGATTCAATCAACAAGGCTTGCGACCGGTTATTTTTTGACTAAGGAGTATCACCATGAGAACGACTGAAACACTGTATAGCAACGTTTTGGGCTTTTCAGCCATTATTACCACCGCGCTGATTTTTGCAGGTATGCCATTGTTTTACGGTTTGGACACGACGCTCAACGTTGCCTGTTTGTTAGGCGTTGTTACTGGATCAAGTTTGACGCTGATGGGCAAATTTCAAAAAAACATACCGGTGAGCATTGGCCGTGGAAGAACCCGCCCGTAAAGTCAAATTGATCGCTCCCCCTGTTAAACTGAGAATTGTGGTTTAAACGTTTTTTGCTGGACGATCGCTCCAGCAAAAACAACAGGGGGAACACCTTGCTGATCAGCAGCGCCTTGTACGAGTCAGGCAAAAAAATTCAGGATGTACCGGTGGAACTCGCCGCTTCCAAGGTACAAACAAACGAACCCGGTTTCCACTGGCTGGCCTTTCAAGAGCCCAGCGATGAAGAGGTTCACCAACTGGAAGCCCAATTCCAGTTGCCCGCTCTAGCCACTGAAGACATACGCCACGCCAACAAATACCCCAAGCTTGAAGAATACGACCAGACGCTTTTTGTGGTGATGGGACTGCTGGAAGTCAAGGATGGAGAAGTGCTTGTCGGAGAATTGGCTGTTTTTTTGCGTAAAAATTTGGTGCTTTCCGTCAGAAAAGATGCCGATCAATCGTTTCGCGGTGTGCGAACCCGTTGTGAAAAAGAACCTGAGAATCTGAGTCACGGACCTGGATTTGTTTTTTACGCGCTGATGGACTCTGTGGTGGACCGGTATTTTCCGGTCATAGAAGCCCTGGAGTTGGAACTTGAAACCATAGAGTTAAACCTGACAGATGTGGCTTCCAGCATTAAAAATATCAAGCGTCTCTACGCATTAAAACGGAAAGTAACTGTGGTGCGGCACGTCATACTGCCTCTGATGGAAGTTGTCGGGAAACTTCATGGCGGGCGCGTACCGACCCATGTACAGGGCTTGGGCGACTATTTTCGCGATATTTCAGACCACCTTGAGCGTCTTGGGCAAAGCTTGGAAACCCTGCGGGAAACCATTACGTTGGCTGTACAAGTTGCGATGGCGAACAACGCCGTAGAGCAATCGATAACGACGCGGCGCCTTGCGGCGTGGGCTGCAATTTTTGCGGTTCAAACCTTGCTGACCGGCATCTGGGGCATGAATTTTGAATTTATGCCAGAACTTCACTGGCGCTGGGGTTACCCGGCCTCCTTGGTATTCATGACCGTCATTACTGTATTTCTTTACAAGCGTCTGAAGAAAAAAGGATGGCTATGAAACGGCAAAATTATATTGGACGACTTTTCGCAATTTTACTGGCTTCGGTATTCGTTACAAGCGATGAAAGCCATGCCCAAATGCCAGAGCAAGCAACACAAACAGCAATTGAACACCCTGTGGCTTTTTCACTCTGGACAGCCGCCTTGAGTAACCTGCTGAACTGGAACTCCACACCGCCGGGGATCAACCCCGCCACTTGCCGCGTCAAAGAAAATCAAAACCCGGTAATACTGGTGCACGGCACATTTGCAAACATGATGCTGGCGTTCTCAGCAATCGGACCGTCGCTGGCCAACGAAGGCTACTGTGTCTACGCAATGAACTATGGCGCGAAGTCTGCGGGCGACTGGATACATGCACTGGCGCCCATGGAAACATCGGCGCAGGTGCTTGCCGATAAAGTTGAGGAAGTCAGAGCCCTGACAGGTGCAGAAAAGGTGGATTTAATTGGTCACTCGCAAGGTGGCACGCTGATTCACTATTACGCCAAGGTTTTGAAGGGGTCGCGCAATGTCGACAAACTGATTGCCATTGCTCCCAGCCTGCGCGGAACTGACAGGGTCAGCGCCGACACGCCTTATGAATATTGCATCGCCTGTGGGCAGCAGCACCCCAAGTCTGAGATTATTCGCAAAATTAATGATGGTCCGGTTCGCCAGGAGACAAACCGGGTTTTTGTACTGGCCACCCGAAATGATTGGATTGTGAGACCTGTGGAAAGCCAGTTCATACAGGAAGCCGGCGCAGAAAACGTTCTGTTGCAAGACAAGTTTCCAGGAAAGTGGGCCACCCATTCTGGAATTTTGTATGACAAGGACGCCATTGAGCTCATAAAAACGTGGCTAAAAACACAAAATCTAAAATTTTAAAAACAAAAAACAAAAAATTGTACATAAAAACTACGTATATAATTTATTGATTTAAAACATATTTTTGTATTTTTGTAGATTTTTTCCGTATTTTTACAAAAAAATATTTGATTTTCAGTGAACATGTGTGCACAATAACTACATCAAACACACAAACAACCTGGAGTTAAAAATGAACACACGTAAAAAGATCACTTCCCTGTTCGTTGCTGCCACAGCCTGTTTCGTTTTGCACACCGTAGTTGCAGCAGAAACAACAACAAATACCAAAGCAACGGCAGCAAGCAAGCCGATTGCACAGCAGACCGCGAACTAATGTGTGAGGTGGTGCGTCCGGCACAAATCTGACGGATGCACCTCACCCCCCAACCGCCTCAGGCTGCGACGTTAAAAATTTCGGATTTATTGAACGATTCCTGCCGTTTTTCCACTTAAAGAGATTCTTCACTCGCTCTTGAGTTAAAAAAGCCATGCCAGCCAGTCAGATTACACAACCTGTGAGAACACCTTCACACAGGACGCCTGAGATACAACCGGATACCGGGGCTTACCAACACCGCCAAGTTCCGCACCTGAGCATAGGCTTGGCGCCCAACGCCCCCCCTCTGTGGATGCAGGTGAAGCTTCAAAGCCTGAGTAACAGGCGTAGCGGTTCAAGCTTGAAAAAAGCCAAGGCCGTGAAGAATTTTTATCTCGATTTTCTTGTGGCGATAAGACAGACAAGTCGAACGCCTGCCTTGCCAGGCAGCAGAGACAAATTGATTTCAATTCGCGTCAAAGAGTCAATGGCGCTTGAACGTTCCCCTGAATTCATAGAGTTGCGCAAGGCGCTTGCTCTAAAACTGGCCTCGCTAAAAAAACGTCAGACCAAGTTTCAAACAACAAAGATGAACCCGCTTGTTCGCTTTCTGCTCTCTCCGAGATACAGGTTGCTTGATAAAAAACTGCAGACCTATGAAGGGGCTGTACGCGACATTATTCGAATTACACAGAAACTTCAGATCGCAATCAGGAATGCGCAGGCGGATTCGCACCGTCAGAACCAGAACTGATCTGCCCCAAACGGGCCAAGCCCACCCCTGAACCGAAAAACCATATATAATTCGTTCCGTTCGGAGACGTGGCCGAGAGGTCGAAGGCACTCCCCTGCTAAGGGAGCATTTGGGCACAAACCTGAATCGAGGGTTCGAATCCCTCCGTCTCCGCCAGAAGCAAGCCGGAAACCCGCATGGACGCAAGTCCTGCGGGTTTTTTGTTTTTGGCTTGATTCAGGCTGAAACGAAGGGGTTCGCAAGGCCGCGCCGCAGGCAAGGCCGGAAGCAAGACGCCGAGTGTGGCGAGGCGGCTTGATCAAACCCTCGTCAAGGGTTCGGTGAAGGTTTGCGCAAAGCGCGAACCGTAACGACAGCAGAAGGCTGGTCCGAGCAAATGCGAGGACGAGGCCGAAGGCCGAGCAATCCCTTGCGTCTCCGCCAGAAGCAAGCCGGAAACCCGCATGGACGCAAGTCCTGCGGGTTTTTTGTTTTTGGCTTGAAACAGCCGAGAGGGCGGGGAGGATGTCAATTGACAGGAACCTTGCGCTGAAGGAATTCAATCTGATCAGCCACCACCCGCTCAAACGCCTCACCCATATAAATTTCAAAGTGTCCTTCGGTGTAAAGTTTCACCTCGGCATTCGGCGCACGGCTTGCATGTTTCAAAGTCGCTTTGGCCGGCGCTACTGTGTCGGTCTCACAAACGCAGAACAGAATAGGCGCCTGAATTTGCGCAACTTTTTTGCCTGGGTAATACCGAATAATGTCGAACGCGAAACGGGCCGCAACGTAATTGGGAGTCACACAGCCCTGGGGCTTGAGCGCCAGGTAGCCTGTCCACGCGTCATCGGCGTTCATCAAGGCTGTACCACCAACAGGAGCAACGAGGGGAACCATCACCGGGTCAGCGCCAAAAAGTGCGCCAATGCGGTCGCGAAACGCCAACGCCGTCACTTTGAACGATGTCACTGGGTCCATTGCCAAACTTGAAGACAGGCCATCCGTGAACGGACACTGGGCAATCACTGCTGCGACCTTGCCAACTTTCGCCGCTGTTGTCAGCACGTGCCCGCCACCGAATGAAGTACCCCACAAAACAACCTTGCCTGTGTCAGCCTCTGGCAAGGTGCGGGCAAAACCGACAGCGTTTTTCCAGTCCTCCAGTTGATGTTCAATGTCCAGCACCTGACGCGGAAAGCCCTCGCTCTCACCAAAGTGCCGGTAATCAAACGTTAGGGCAACATAACCGGCGGCCGCAAAACGCTCCGCAAAGGCGTCAAGGCGCATGTCCTTGGTGCCGCCCAGGCCGTGTGCCATCACAATGACCGGCGCTTTACGGTTATGGGTCGGCCGGAACAGATCCCCGCTGCAACGCACACCGCCTGAAGTAAAACTGACTTTTTCAACCTTGGTTGTATTTTGAGTGTTCATGAAGAGCCTCCGTGTTTTAATGTGCAGGAAGTGTCGCTGTTTGCCGCAAGTGCGGCTTGACAAACACTGACAACACGGTTGACATTTCACACCACCCCAAACTAAAAACAGCCCCATGATTTCCGCTATACAAAGGCGCGTCATTCCAGAGTTTTACGTGCAACTGCTGTATGAATACCTGGAAACCCTAGGCCAAACACCAGAAACCGTGTTGGGCGAGCCTTGGCCTTCCCCGCCTCTGACAGGGTCGCACGGCGGTATCGATGTCGAGCACTGGAACGGGCTGCTGTGCAAGGCACAGCAACATCTGAACGCTCCCGCACTGGGTCTTTCACTGGGTCAGACAGTCACTTCCCGGCACCTTGGGGTACTGGGCGCGATTCTGCTTAACTGCGAGCATGCAGGAGCTGCGTTGGTACAAATGGAACGCTACCAGCGTCTGATTTTTGACGTTATCCCCATGCAGCGGCATATAGGAGCAGAGGGTTTTGAACTGCTGTGGGACACCAGCGAGTATGTACCCGGCCACCTGGTGGAGGAGACAGGACTGACAGCAATGGTTCAGTTTGCACGCAGCATTGTTCGCGGACCGGTAAGCCCGCTGGAAGTCCGTTTCAAATTTGCGCAACCAGGCCCGATCGAACCTTACGAGGATTACTTCCAGTGCCCCGTGAAGTTTTCTGATCCAAAACCTGGGTTTCGCCTGGACAGCGCCATGCTTTTTTTACCACTCAAAGCGCCAGACCCCTCATTGGTCAAACTGCTTGAACAACATGCGGACTACCTGCTATCTAAATTGCCAGAGCAGTCTGCAATTGTGGAACAGGTACGGAAAACAATTTCATACAGCCTGCGCGATGGCGAACCTGACATCAATGCCATCGCAAACCGCTTGCAGATGAATGCGCGCGCTTTGCAACGCAAACTTGAACAGGCGGGTACGGGTTTTCGTGAAGAATTAAAAACAGTTCGGCAAAACATGGCGACAGGCTATCTAAAAGACCCTCATCTGCAGATTGTTGATATCGCCCTGCTGCTGGGCTATTCCGAACACAGCGCATTCACCCGCGCGTACAAAGGCTGGACGGGTAAAACACCCAACCAGATACGAGCAGAAGCAGTGCAAAGCAGTACATAAACTTTCTGCCTGTACAAACTGTCAAGGGATCTGTCAGGAAGCGTCAAGCGCCCGTTCATCTGTCGCCAGACAATGCGTCACCGTGATTAAAAAAACGCTGACACATACAAACAAACTGACAGGAGAACTCGCATGACAAACTACAACCTCAACGGCAAGGTAATTGCCATCACCGGATCCACAGGCGGTCTGGGTCGCGCCGCAGCGCTGGCACTCATCGCAAAGGGTGCCCGTTTGGCGCTTTTGGACCTGAATCAGGACGCAGTCAATGCGCAGGCGCAAGCGCTTGGCGACAAAAGCCAGGCAGCGGGCTGGACCGCAGACGTCCGGTCAATGGAAAGCGTTGAAAGCGCTTTGGCTAAAGCTGCGGCGCATTTTGGCGGCATCGACATTGTTATCGCCAACGCCGGTGTAGGTACCAACAGCAGCCTGTCTGCCATGGACCCCAAGGAGTTTGACCGCACCATCGACATTAACCTCAACGGTGTAATGCGCACTTTCCGCGCCGCCCTACCCCATGTCGCACAACGCAACGGCTACCTATTGGCCATTTCCTCCATGGCCGCTTTTGTGCATTCACCCCTGAACACACATTACGCTGCAAGCAAGGCGGGCGTATGGGCCATGTGCAACAGCTTGCGTCTGGAAGTAAAGCATCTAGGGGTTGGGGTGGGTTCTTTTCACCCGACATTTTTCAAGACGCCCATGATGTATGCCTTGGTCGACAATCCCTGCTCAATGCTTGTCTGGAACAACCATCAGGGCATCTGGAAATTTGCCGAACTTGAAGAAGTCGTTGGCAGCCTGATCTATACCTTGGAAAACCGTCGGGACATGGTTACGGTGCCACGCCAGAATGCATTCATAGCAGGTGCGTCAGGGTTTTTGCGTCCCTTTATTGAAAAAATTGGTTTTGACCGCAAGCGCGTTGTGAAGGCGGTACAACTTTCAGAAGCCACAGCAGCCAAAATCAAGGATTAGGAAAAAACTGAAAAAGCGCTGCAGGCAATTGGGGCTTCCTTAGTTGGTGCCCTACTGCACCACAAAATTCGCTGTGCGCGGATTCACAGATGCTTTACGGGCCGTGCACAAAATCAGAGGCATCAAGAACGTCAGTATCCACACGGTTCACCCAAGTGCAGTGGCCACCGACATCACCCTGCATGCGGATTACCACGTACCTGTTGTCCGACACATCATGAGACTCAGAAAGATTGCTATTCGATAATTGATGGGCTAAACACTGTTTTCAGAGCATCGAGATCAATCGGGGCACCAACATCGTTGAGCGTTCTGAGCCCAACAATCAGTGCAATGCAAAGTGTAGCCACTGCACCCGCATCAAACGAGCGGTTAGCCAATCCTTGGTCTTGCGCCTGCCTGACCAACTCAGTAAATTTCAGGAGTGTCTTTTCGTAAATACTGATGTATTGCTGCCGCACCAGGGGCGAACGGTCGCACGCTTGCAATAACTGGTAGGAGCGCATGACGCCGCCACGTCCAATCGGATATTCCCCCCGCTGCATCAAACCCAGCACGGAACTTGCAATGCTGGCCAGGTCGAATGTTGATTCACCCGTCAATTTACTGAGAACAGACTCCAGTAGGTGTTCAGCAAACTGCTCCGTAACAGCGGCAACCAGAGCGTCCCGATCTTCGAAATGCTGGTAAAAAGCCCCGCGCGTGTAACCCGCATGGGCGCAGAGCTCATCAAGGCTGACATCAAGCCCACGCGTTGGAATAAGTGCCATGGCAGACTCAATCAGTGCCTGCCGGCTCTGTGCTTTTGCCTCGGCCCGGCTACGCGGTCTGGTGGCTTGAGCAGGATTTTCTTTTACATATTCCATATACTTCGCAAGAAACAATTGACATACGAAATTGTATATGAAATTATTCGCCTCGACATACGATTTCGTATTTGAAATGAAAAATAACATGAAAAGCAACGCAAGCCATTCTGTTGGTGCACTATTGCTGAGCCTTGCCGGTTTACTGGCTGGGTGCACAAGCGGGTCATCAGACCCGATGGACAGCAACACGCCAGTCAGAACCACGGCTGCGATGCAGACAGACGGAATATCGCCCACCCGCCCCAGCAACCTTGACCTTTCTTGCGACGATGCTCCATTCCCATCCGCGCGCTGGACGCAATGCGAAATTCAGAACTTCGCAAAGACAACAGAAGCCCTGCGCGAACAATTGCAACCCGCATTTATAGCCCGTTCACTTACGCAGAGCGCGAGCAATTTTCAAGCATGGCTGGCACGCGGCCAAAACGACCCCAGTTGGTTGGTCTCAGGCGCCCTTAATGCCCCCCTGCTCCCAGCGTGTGCAACAGGACAAGGGCCTTGCTTGGGAGATCCCTTCGCCTATCCGGAAGTCAATGGCCCCGATGGCCGAACCTTTTACGAAAACGAGGCAACCGTAACGCCCGTGGTTTTTTATGACCGGGACTGCACTCGCCTATCAGGCCAAGTGTGGCTGCCCCGCGCCTCCCCTGCAAACACGAAACTTGCTCACATTGTATTTGCCAACGGGTCTGTTCAAGCGCCGCAACCCACGTACCGTCCGTTTATTCAAGCGTATGTCAGAGCCGGCTATGCGGTGCTCAGTTACGACCCCCGCGGACAAGGACAATCAGACCAACAGTCACCAAACTTCAAACAGGGCAGCAATTTGGGCCCAGAGGTTTTCTGGGAGAATCTGGTGGATGCCATCGACTTCATGCATTCAAACCCCACCACACCCCATCCGCACGACGCGACCTGCAAAGGCACCTACCCAACCCGAATGTCGTCGTTTAACCCGGGGTGGCAAAAAATTGACACTGCCCGTTTGGGTATTGCGGGTCATTCGCTTGGAGCAATGGGGGTTTCGGTGGTGCAAGGTTACGGCGCAAAAGGGGCCGACCCTTGGCCAGGCAAATTAAGCAAAACCAACCCGGTGAAGGCGGCAGTTGCGCTGGACAGTTTAATAACACCGGACGGCAGCGGCCTGATGCCAATCAACTGTTTTATGTCAGGGGAGTTGGCAAAACTGCTGTCTGCACAAGTGATTGCCTTGGGCAGGCTGCCAAAATTCGGCATTCGGGTACCGAGCCTCAGTTTTTCCGGGGACTACTGCGGCGTGCCCGCGCCGTATGTGACACCACCAGACGCCGAGTTTTCAAAAACCGCGTTCAAGAAATGGCAAACAGAAGGCGTTGCCACTTACACGCTGACATTTCAAGGAACAACCCACTTCGATTTTTCACCAACACCGATTTTGCCAGCCACTTCATGGTGCGCGGACACCAGTGCAAATGCATGTCGCGGCGGTTGGGCAATTCCAGCCATCAATTACTATTCAATCGCTTGGTTTGACAGATGGCTCAAAAACCCCGGAGAAAAGGGTTTCGACGACGCAGACCAACGTCTGGTGAACGATGCAGGGCCACAGGGTGCAGTGAAAATGAGTTTTCACAAACATTCAGCCCGCGACTTTACAGACCGCAATGGCAAGCGCCAGCGTTGTGAAAATATCCGCAAGGGGTGCACGGCCGGATAACCCCCCCATTCACCCGACCCACAGCAGGGACAGCGACAAAGCACCCGCGTAAAAAACACTCACGGAAATTGCCGCCGCAAGCCTTTGCAGCAAGGGCGCCCGGCCACAATTGCGCCACATCCACAGCGCGGCCATGCCGAGCAATATTTCTGGAAGCAGCGGATACAGCGCAAATCCGGCAATCTGCTTTACGCCAACGGCGTGCCACAGCGACATGGGCCGGGCCGCCCACTCCCAAATCAGAAACGCAATGAGACTGAACACCGCTGCAAACTGAAAAGGTTTGCGCACCGTACCGGCAAACCAGCACACCTGCCACAGCAGCATGATCCACAGCCCCATAAAATACAAAGGCACGGCGTCTCCCAAAAGGGCAATGCCGTGGTCTGGAAAAACCAAGGTACCCATGCGTTGAACCAGCATCCAGTCGGCGCAAGGCAAGGTAGCCGACATGGGCAGCAAAAAGGCCCACAAGCGTACCCATTCCCCGTCGCCACGCCAGCGCCCGAACAAGGGCAGCGCTACGTTATAAACCACAGCAAGCGCGGCAATTGCAATGCCAAGTTGAGCCTTGGGGCTCGTCAGCGCAATTGGTATTGCCAAAAGAAAAAACAAGGTGTGGAAAACCAGCGCGTCTTTGACGCGGCGTTGATTCAACCAGTTCATTAGTCCGTCCAGAATAATCAGGTTTTGAAGTTTCAGATAGCAAGCAAAGCACCGTTACGACTTGGTTTGTTACCCGCCACCGCTCCAATTCTTTGAATTTCCATTTGCAGCGCATTTAGCAGAGTGACCCGTCCTGATATAGGTTGACGGTTCAAGTAGCAAAGAACGCCTGATGCACCGCATCGGGCGTTTTGTATTTTAGGCTCAAATGCAGCCGTTTCTGATTGTAGATCTGAA
>JAJTDO010000055.1 GCA_021300475.1 Burkholderiales bacterium
CACCAGACACGGAGACTTTCGAACCACAGATGACACTGAATTTGTAGTCTTGCGAATTTAGCTCGCTTCTAGGCGAATCAATAACTTACGCTTTTAAGTGACGAACTTGGGAGATCTGAAAGCACTGGGTTAATTCAACCCTGCTTTTTTTGCGTTAGAGAAAACAGGCGGTGCTTCAAGCCACGCCTGTTTTTTTTATGCATTATTTGAAATCAATTTCACTGGCTTTCATGATTGCGGGAGTGCCCGCCAATCAACTCAGACAATCTTGGCATCAATTGGGCTGGCAAGTCGTGCCCCATTCCATGAATCAATTCCAGTCTCGCGCCTTGTATCAATTGTGCCACCCGCTTGCCGCAGGCCGGTCGCAACAAGGGGTCTGCCAATCCATGAATCACCAGCGTCGGCGTCTGTATATTGCGTGTGGCGCTTTCAAGGCAACCTGTTGCCATGACCGCATTTGTTTGCCTCATCACACCGGCCGACCGTTTGGATCTCAAAAAGCTGTTCCTTGCCTTCGTCATCAGCTCTTGTTCATCTGTGGGATAGGCCGGGCTGCCTATCACCTGAAACACCCGCGACACATGTTCACAAAACGCTTCCACTGAGGCATCCCTAGGCTTCTTCAAAAACATGTTGTTCATGACTTTCCAGGTCGGACCGGGCAATTTCGGGCTGTTTGTGGTTGTCATGATCAAGCTCATGGACTTGAAGCGCTTCGGATGTGTGGCCGCTGCAATTTGGGAAATCATTCCGCCCATTGAAACACCCACAAGGTGTGCCGCCTCAATGCTCAACGCGTTCATTAAGCCAAGCAGGTCATCCGCCATGTCGTGCAGTGTGTAATTGCTGGGAATGGGGCGCCCCAATTTACTCTTGAGAAACGCCATGGGCACGCTCACCTTAACGTGCCGGTTCACTTCAGAACTCAGGCCAATGTCACGGTTGTCGAAACGTATGACACGAAAGCCTTGTTTAACCATCAACTCACAAAACTGGTCTGGCCACATTGTCAGCTGGCACCCCAGTCCGGCGACCAAAATAACGGCAGGAGCCTCCGGCTTGCCCAAAGATTCATAAAATATCGTCAAGCCGTTTGCATTTATGCTGGCACTTTGCCACTGTGTGTGCAGATTTTCCATGTTTTAGTGACCCGTCTCGAGGCTTGCTTGTTATGATTTCGAACGTTTGTTCGGGGATCCCAATGTTATATCAGTGTCTGAAGATTGTAGTGGGTCTTATTATTCTGACTCATTTTTCCGGATGTTCCGTCCTCGGGGCAACCGCTGGTGCTGCGATTTCGATCGGTGGTGCGGCAGCAGGCGCTGCGATTACGGTTGGGGGCGCCGCAGCGGGTGCGGCCATTGACGTTGGTGGGAAAGTGGTTGGCAAGGCGGTTGATGCAATGACGAGCGAGTGAGGTGCGAATGTCCTATTTATTGGCAATTGATCAAGGTACAACAAGCTCCAGAGCCATTATTTTTGATGCAACTGGAAAAATTCTTGCAAGCAGCCAGCAAGAGTTTCAACAACACTACCCCAAGCCTGGCTGGGTTGAACACGACGCCTTGGAAATCTGGTTCACTCAATCCAAATGCGTCCAGCACGCCCTTGAACTCGCCGGCTTGAAAGCTGCCCAGATCGCCGGTTTGGGGATTACCAATCAACGCGAAACAACCGTGCTGTGGGACAGGAAAACCGGCATGCCCGTGTGTCCAGCCATCGTTTGGCAAGACCGCCGAACCGCCGCCCTCTGCGACACCCTGAGAGCGCAGGGCCATGCGCAGGCCATACGCGAAAAAACCGGGCTTGAAGTCGATAGCTACTTTTCTGCCACCAAACTGGCCTGGATGCTTAACCATGTGCCCGGTGCCAGAGCCAGAGCCGAAAAAGGTGAACTGGCTTTCGGCACCATCGACAGTTGGTTGATCTGGCGTCTCACAGGCGGCAAGGTGCATGTCACCGATGCCAGCAATGCCTCACGAACCATGCTTTTTAACATCAACACCTTGTGTTGGGATGAAAGCCTTCTGGCTTTGCTCAATATTCCGCACGCCGTGTTGCCCACCGTGGTGGACAGTAGCGGGGTGGTGGGGCACACGGAGGCAAATCTGTTCGGCGGGGAAATCCCCATCGCGGCCGCAGCGGGAGATCAACAAGCCGCCACTTTCGGGCAAACCTGTTTTGAACCCGGAGAGGCAAAAAACACCTTCGGAACGGGCTGCTTCATGTTGCTCAACACCGGCGAAAAACCCGTGGCCTCACAGCAGCGCTTGCTAACCACCATTGGCTGGCGCATGCGGGGTGAAACGACCTACATGCTCGAAGGCAGTGTATTCATGGCTGGTGCCGTGGTGCAATGGCTGCGCGATGGCTTGCAATTGTTCAAATCCTCCGCGGAGGTGGAAGAACTCGCCATGCGGGTTTCTGACACAGGCGGCGTCGTACTGGTTCCTGCATTTGCCGGTTTGGGGGCCCCTCACTGGGATGCCTACGCGCGCGGCACCCTGATCGGCATGACCCGAGGCACCACTCAATGTCACATTGCCCGCGCAGCCCTTGAATCCATCGCCCTGCAAACGGTTGATCTGGTCAGTGCAATGCAAAAAGACGGTGCCCAGTCGCTGGCAGAATTGCGGGTTGATGGCGGAGCCGCCCGAAACGACCTTCTGATGCAGATGCAAGCCGATCTGCTCAACGTCACTGTCGTTCGTCCGGAAGTCACCGAAACCACGGCGCTTGGAGTGGCGTATTTGGCCGGTTTGGCAGTTGGCATTTACAAAGATGTGAATGAATTGAAACAGCATTGGAAGGTCCAAAAGCGATTTGAGCCCTCCATCTCTGCTGATGCGCGCGAGGCGGTTCTTTCGCGCTGGCACCGTGCAGTTGAAAGAGCGAGGAGTTGGGAAATTGCCTAGTCGTCAAGAAGCGTTAAACCGTCTGCTGCAAGAAGCCGCTGCCGGCAAAATCTGGGATGTGATCGTCATTGGCGGTGGTGCCACCGGGTTGGGGGCGGGCGTCGATGCCGCTTCCAGAGGTTTTTCCGTTCTGGTGCTTGAAGGCAAGGACTTTGCCAAAGGCACCAGCTCCAGATCCACAAAACTCGTTCACGGGGGCGTGCGCTATTTGGCACAGGGCAACATTGCGTTGGTGCGCGAAGCCTTGGCTGAGAGAGGGCGTTTGGCCCGAAATGCATCGCATCTAGTGAGGCCCTTGTCTTTCGTAATACCCACCTACCGTTGGTTCGACAGGCCGTTCTACTGGATAGGTATGGTGCTCTACGACTTCTTGGCCGGAGCTTTGGGCATTGGTCGCAGTCGCTGGCTGTCTTTGGCAAAAACAGTCGCCTATTTGCCCACCGTCGCAACACAAGGTCTGAAAGGAGGCGTGCAATACCACGATGCCCAATTCGATGATGCGCGTCTGGCCATCAGTCTCGTGCGCACCTTGTGTAAGCTCGGAGGTAACGCTGTCAATTATCTTCCCGTCACTGGTTTGCTTAAACAGTCGGAGGGAGCGGGCGAGCAAATTTCCGGCGTCACGGTTGAGCATCCGATCAGCGGTCAGTCTTTGAATTTGAATGCACGCACTGTGATCAATGCCACAGGCGTTTGGGTGGACGATGTACGCCGTATGGACGACCCCAATGCAAAAGCCAGACTGGCGCCCAGTCAAGGCGTTCATCTCGTGGTCGATGAGTCTTTTCATCCATCAAGTCACGCACTGTTGATTCCAAAAACCGAAGACGGCCGGGTGCTGTTCGTTGTGCCGTGGTTGGGGAAAACGGTTCTGGGAACCACAGACACACCAAGGGAGGACGCGCCGTCCGAACCCAAACCTCTGCAAGAAGAAATCGAATTCATTTTAGGAACTGCTGCGAAGTATCTGAACAAAAAGCCAACACGTTCAGATGTGCTGAGTGTTTTTGTCGGCTTGCGTCCTCTGGTCAAGCCTGAAAAAGACGACAGTGGCAACACCTCAGGCATTTCACGGGAACATTCCATTTTTGTTTCGAAAACCGGTTTGATCACCATCACCGGTGGCAAGTGGACCACTTACCGAAGCATGGCCGAAGAGGTAATCGACAAAGCAATATCACTTTTTAAGCTGCCAAAACGGCAGTCCAAAACAGCCGATATGCTGTTGCACGGAGCCACCGCAAACAAACATACATTGTTAAATTTTGATTCACCCATTGATGGTTTGGGCTCAGACCGTTCGGTGGTAAACGCACTGCCGGGTGCCAATGAAATACTGCATCCACGCTTGAATCTAAGCCGTGCGATGGTGGTATTTTTCGTGCGTAATGAACTGGCAAACTCTGTTGAAGATGTTCTGGCTAGAAGACATAGGTCTTTGTTTTTAGACGCTAAATCCGCCATTGAGGTGGCGCCGTTGGTGGCTGATATTTTAGCGGAAGAGTTGCAGTGGGCAGACGGTAAAAAGGACGAAAGCCTTCGCAGCTTTTTGGATTTGGCAAAAGGCTACTTGCTCTGAGGGTTTTTAGTTTGGCAGTAATCAAGTCGAATTGTTAAATTATTTTCGATATTTTTTTCTAGAGGCAATAGACTAGAGCGCCTGAATCATTTAGCATTCGAACGCTCGTAAGAAAAAATTACTTTAGTTTCATCTATTCGAAAAAGAGTCATAAGAACTCGAGGAGACACATCGAATGATTAAGCCGCTTAGAATTGCGGTGGCGATCGCCATTGCGCAATTAGGGGGTATGTATGCGCCAGCGTCCTACGCTGGTGGTACATCTTTTACGGAACAAGGTGCCAGCGGTTTGGGCAATTCTTACGCAGGCTTGAGTTCCGCGGCAGAAGATGCAACCGTTCAATACTGGAACCCGGCAGCGCTGACCCGTTTCAAGCGCGCTGAATTGGTGGGCGGTTTGTTGGCGGCACAGTTGTTTACTCCCTACACAAACTCAAACACCCCGCCTTGCGAATATCCAGCAAACCCAGACACCGTTAAACAGGCTTGTGCCGGTGGTCAGGGCAGTGGTCCTACCAGCGGTACGCCCGGCAAAGTTTATGAACGCGACAAACCTGCGCGCGTTGCAATTCCATTCAATGCGTTCGCAATGCCTATGAACGACCGTCTGGTGATCGGTGGTATGGTCAGTGGTTCCAGCGGTTTGGTTGTTCGCTACCCATCAGACAGTCCCGGCAGAACTTCAGCCGAGAGTACAGACCTGAAGGTGGTACGTATTTCTGGTGGTGCTGGCTACAAAGTGACCCCAACCATTTCCTTGGGTGCTTCTCTGGGTTACGAGCGTATGTTTACCTCCATCAAGGCCCGTTTGAACTATCGGGCGGCGGTGGCCAATTCTTTAGCCGCCAACCCAAACCCGATTAACAATATCGTGGGTGGTAGTGCCGCACAAGCATTTGTCAATGATGATACAGACGCTGAAACCAGCATCAAGATTCGGGTATTTGGTTGGGCTATCAACGGACAGGTAGGCGGTCTTTGGGAGCCAAGCGAAAAGACCCGCGTTGGTGTGGGTTTCCGTCCGAAAACCAAGTTCATGAACCAAGGTTACCTCGATATCCAGAATATTCCGGCAAACGTCACAGCCTTGGGTACGGCAGGTTTTCTTTCTACAGAGCAAGCCGCGCTTCTTAAAAACCGGCAGGAAGTTCGTCAAAACATCACTTTGCCGTCTGAGTTCAACGTCTCCGTGTTCCACTCCCTCACGCCAAAACTGGATGTGATGGCGAGTTACTTGCGTGAAGATTTCACAGACACTGAAATTGACTTCAGAACCTTGGACAACGTGGTCATCCAAAAACCACGCCAACGTTTTCAGGTCACACAGCGTTATGCACTCGGCGGCAACTACAAGGTTGCCAAGCGGTTGATGTTGCGGGCTGGTCTTGCCAAAGAGAACAGCGCGATCGGCGACGAAGACCGTCTGCAATCACTGCCTGACAACGACCGCAAGTTCTTCAACGTAGGCGCCCGTTTCATTATCGACAAAAGCGCCTTCCTTGATGTGGGTTATCAACGCATCGACTTTGCGGATGCACAAGTGGGCTTGAACCCACAGCCAACCGATGTCGGCTACAACGGTAGAATCAAAGTCAAAGTGGATATTATCGGGATCCAGTTGGTTGATCAATTCTGATCGTCAAGCTAAACCAAGTATCAAAAAAAGGCTGCCAAAAGCAGCCTTTTTTTATCTGCACGCTTGTTTAAGCGCTGACCTCAAACCATGCTGGTAAAGCTTCCAACCCGTTAAAATTAATCGCGAAGCGGGCTTGTGCTTGCACCACCGGTTTTGCTTTGTATGCAACGCTGATACCTGCAATGGCCATCATCTTCAAGTCATTCGCGCCGTCACCCATCACAATGGCCTGCTGCGCAGTAAAGCCAAGCCCCTGAGCCACATTCGTCACTGTTTCGGCTTTCAATTGCGCGTCCACAATCGGACCCAAAACGCGGCCTGTCAGCTTGCCATCAACAATTTCCAGTGTGTTGGACCTTGTATAGTCCAAACCAAGCTGCCCCTTCAGTCTGTCCGTAAAATACGTGAACCCTCCGGACACCAGCAATGTCATCCAGCCCTGCTGCTTCGCAAATGCCAGCAAGGTGTCCGCACCGGGGTTCAGCCGCAAGCGTTCGTTGAACACGGCATCAAGGTTGGCGGCGTCAATGCCTTCCAGCAAGGCCACCCGTCGGCGCAGGCTGTCTGAGAAATCGGTGATTTCACCCCGCATTGCAGCCTCGGTAATGGCTGACACTTCTTTTTTCTTGCCAACAAAATCTGCTATTTCATCAATACACTCAATGCTGATCAAGGTTGAGTCCATGTCCATGGCCAGTAACTTGAAATTCGTTGCCTGTATGTCCTGCGGTATGAATGCCCAGTCACAAGCGGCAGTTTTACAAACGTCTGCAACTGTTTCATTGCTTGCTTGCACCTCTGAAATTAACTCTGCGCTAAAAAGCCCGGCACGGTGTTCAATAACCGGTGCCAAGGTCAAACCGGTTTTTTCAAAGGTGGCGTGGGCCAATGGTGCAGACAGTTGAGGGCTTAGCAGGGCGAGTTTCATGGCGTGGGTTTAAGTTCACTTCAGTTGTTTTAACAAGTCTTTCACGCACTGCACCTTCTGTGCAACGGTAGGCGTGTTTTGAATGATTTTAAGTTTGTCCTGCCCAGCCAGCTTGATGTGCTTGTCTTTTTGTATCAAAGCGATGATCTTCGCAGGGTCTATGGACGGATTTTTGTCGAACTGCAGCGTTGCGCCTTCTGCGCTTGCATCCACTTTCACAATACCCATGGGCTTTGCCATAATGCGCAGGCGGTGGGTGCTTAAAAGGGCGGTTGCAGGCTCCGGCAGCTTTCCGAATCGGTCAATCAGTTCTTCTTGCAGACTGTCCAGTTCGTCATTGGTCTCTGCACTGGCCAGTCTTTTGTACAAGGTCAGCCGTTCGTGCACATCAGGGCAATAAGTGTTGGGCAGCAGTGCAGGGCAATGCAGGTTGATTTCCACCGTGGCACCCAGCGGCGCCATCAAGTCAGGCTCCTTGCCTTGGCGCAACGATCTCACAGCCTCGTTCAACATGTCGTTGTACATCTGAAAGCCCACCTCTTTCAGATCGCCAGACTGGTTGTCACCCAGCACCTCACCGGCTCCTCGAATCTCCAGATCGTGCATGGCCAAGTAAAAACCGCTGCCTAGCTCTTCCATCATGGTGATGGCTTCAAGGCGTTTCCCCGCCTGTTTGGTCAGACCGTCTTCATTGTGAACCAGCAGATACGCATAAGCCTGGTGGTGCGAACGACCAACGCGTCCGCGCAACTGGTGCAACTGCGCCAGGCCAAAGCGGTCTGCTCGGTGAATCAGAATGGTGTTTGCCGTTGGAATATCAATGCCAGTTTCGATAATGGTGGTGCACAACAAAACATTGAAGCGTTGCTGGTAGAAGTCGCGCATTACCCTTTCAAGGTCGCGTTCCGGCATTTGTCCGTGTGCAATTGCAATTCTCGCCTCAGGAATCAGCCGCTCCAGCATCTCCCTGCGGTTGTTGATGGTGTCTACTTCATTGTGCAGGAAATAGACCTGGCCGCCCCGTTTCAGCTCACGCAAAATGGCTTCGCGGATCACGCTCTCGCCTTCCCGGCGCACAAAGGTCTTAATGGCCAATCGTCGCTGTGGAGCGGTGGCAATCACAGAGAAATCCCTGATCCCTTCCATGCTCATCGCCAATGTTCGTGGTATTGGCGTGGCTGTCAGGGTCAGAACATCCACTTCAGCCCGTAAGTTTTTCAGCGCCTCTTTCTGGCGCACCCCGAAGCGATGTTCTTCATCAATAATGATCAAGCCCAGTCGGGAAAATTGAATGTCCGGCGACAATACTTTGTGCGTGCCAATAATAATGTCGGCCTTGCCCTCGTTAATCAGTTTGATGGAAGCATTGACTTCCTTTGCGGACCGAAACCGCGACAACTCCACAATTTTTATCGGCCAGTCTGAAAAGCGGTCTGAAAACGTCTGGAAATGCTGCTCTGCCAACAAGGTGGTTGGCGCCAGCAATACCACTTGCCTTCCGTCCATCACAGAGACAAACGCAGCCCGTAGAGCCACTTCCGTCTTGCCGAATCCCACATCGCCACACACCAGCCTATCCATCGGCCGGCCTGACGTCATGTCCTTGATCACTGCTTCAATTGCTGCGGCCTGATCCGCAGTTTCCTCAAAGCCGAAACTCTCTGCAAAAGCCATGTAATCATGTGGGCTGAGTTCAAATTTATGACCCTGACGCAGCGCTCTTCGCGCATACAGGTTAAGCAACTCGGCCGCGGTGTCGCGAACTTGCTGGGCAGCCTTGCGGCGTGCCTTTTCCCACTGACCCGACCCCAGTGCATGCAAAGGGGCCGACTCAGGGTCTGCACCGCTGTAACGGGCAATCACATACAACTGCGCAACTGGCACATACAGGTTGGAGCCATTGGCATATTCCAAGTGCAGGAATTCCGCCAGACCCTCGCCCAAGTCCATTTCTACCAAACCATGGTAGCGACCTATGCCGTGCTGCTGGTGCACCACCGGGTCGCCAACCTTCAGTTCTGCTAAATCCCTGATCAGAGACTCAACATTGCTGGCGCGTTCCTGCTTTCTCTTTGAGCTGCGTCTTACTGTGCCACTGAACAGCTCACTTTCCGTGATGAAGACTGTTTCCGCTTCACCTTCCTGTATCGAAAAGCCGGTTTGAAGATCTGCCGTGACCAATGCAAATCCAACCGACATCTCAGAAAACGCGACTAGGCTGCCGACATTGGCACAAGCCAGTTGATTGTCGTTCAGGAACTGCATCAGTGTTTCTCGCCGCCCATCGCTTGGCGCGCACAAAGCAATGCGCCGCTGCGGTTTTGCGATGTAACTTCGCAGTGCCGCCAAGGGGTCGTCTGCGCGCCGGTTCACTGCCAGTGAGGGCAGGGCAACCGTGGCGGGTTGCGGATTCATTGCCCCTGCACTGTCGGACAAATGAATGCGCGCGTATTCGCTGATGTGTTTGAAAAACACTTCCGGCGCATGAAAAATTTCTTCCGGCTTTAAAACCGGCCGTTCAATGTCTTTGGATAAAAATGCGTAGCGACTTTTTGTGTCTGTCCAAAATCTGTCGATGGACTCGTCGATTGCACCGTGGCTTAGAATTACCAAATTGCTGTTGGTTTGAAAGTAATCAAACAGGCTGGCGGTTTCCTCGAAAAACAGAGGAAGATAATATTCAACACCGCTGCTGGCCACCCCATTGCCAACGTCACGGTAAACCACGCAGCGCGAGGGGTCACCTTCAAAGCGATCCCTCCAGCGAGAACGGAACGCCGCACGCGATTTTTCGTCCAACGGCACTTCCCGGCCCGGAAGCAGACGCACTTCACGCACAGGATACAAGCTCCTCTGCGTGTCCACGTCAAATGTCTTGATGCTTTCAATTTCCGCATCGAACAAATCCAACCGGTAGGGCAGTGCCGAACCCGTGGGGAAAATGTCAATCAAGCCACCCCGTGTCGCATATTCACCGGGAGACATCACCTGTGCCACATGGTTGTAGCCTGCCACCGTCAGTTGTGCTCTCAGGTTGTCAAGGTTGATGCGGTCTTTTTGCTTGAAAAAGAAGGTGCTGCCAGCCAGATAGCTCGGTGGCGATAGTTTCTGTAGTGCAGTGCTGGCGGCCAACAACAAAACATCGACTTGTCCGGTTTGTGCAGCATAAAGCGTGGCCAGCCGCTCCGACACCAAATCCTGATGCGGCGACAAAGTGTCATAAGGCAGGGTTTCCCAATCGGGCAGCACGGCCACGCGCAATTCGGCTGAAAACAAGGCCATTTCACTTTGCAGGCGCAGGGTGTCCGCCGGTTGGGCGCAGATAACCACCAATAACTGTGAGAGTTGTTGGGTTTTGTGGGCAATACCCGCCAGCAGCCAAGCGTCCGAAGAGCCTGTAGGCTTGGCTAAAGTGAGCCGGTGGCCATCTTGCCACGTATAATGGGGGTCGAAGCTGAAAAGCATAAGAGCGCGATTATATTCGGTTGCGCATTTCCATGCCCACGTACATGCAAAAAAACAAAACTTCTTTTTATCAGGGTCAGTCCGGTCGTGAATCCGATGTGCCGAAACTTCAGCGCATCGTTGCTTTGGTGCCTGCCGCAGGTTCTGGCAGTCGCTTCGGTGCCAACCAGCCCAAGCAACTTTCCACCGTCCTCGGTGTTCCCATGATCACGCTCAGCGTAAACATCTTGCTGGAGCATCCTGCTGTGCAAGCGGTCTATGTGGTTTTGGCTCCGCAAGACACCACCACAGAGTCTGTGTTGCCCACCCACCCTAAATTGCAGACACTCAAGGTCGGTGGCAACTCTAGGCAAGCCTCTGTCTGCAACGGCTTGGAGGCCATCGTTTCTCGTGAGGAGGGCGCTTGGGTCATGGTGCATGATGCGGCCCGCCCCGGTTTAACCCACGCCATGCTCGACAGGCTGATTGCCATTGCCATTGACCACCCCGTCGGAGGAATACTCGCCATGCCGGTTTCAGACACCCTCAAGCGCGCATGTGTTGAAGATATCCGGGAGGGCAGTCAAACCCCCAATATTGAAAAAACCATCAGCCGGACAGGTTTGTGGGCCGCTCAAACGCCGCAAATGTTCCGTTGTCCTGATCTCTTGCGTGCGCTTAAGAAAGCTCAGGAATCTGCATCCGAGGTTACAGACGAAGCCAGCGCCATGGAAGCAATCGGGCTGCAGCCCTGTTTGGTCATGGGGTCGCTGCGCAACTGGAAAATTACCTACGCAACGGACCTTAAAATGGTGGAAACACTCATGAGCCTGGATATTTAATGAACCAGTCGCATACACGATTGAGAATAGGGCAGGGCTATGATGTGCACGCGCTGGTTGAGGATCGTCCCTTGATCTTGGGGGGCGTGAACATTCCGTTCGAACGCGGGCTGTCTGGTCATTCCGATGCAGATGCGCTGTTACACGCCATCACCGACGCCCTGCTGGGCGCCGCCGGCATGGGGGACATTGGCACGCATTTCCCGGACACAGACCCCAGCTATGCAGGCGCAGACAGCGCCTTGTTACTCGCCAAGGCGGTTGCCGCATTGGCAGCCTCCGGTTATTCGATCGTCAACATCGACACCACCGTCATTGCCCAGAAGCCTCGTTTGGGTCCCTATATCGCCGACATGAGGCTAGCCATCGCAAATGCCTGCTCCATCAACGCCGATCAAGTCAATGTCAAAGCAAAAACCAATGAAAAACTGGGTTATTTGGGTCGCAACGAAGCCATTGAGGCTCAGGCCGTCGCCTTGATTGAAAAACAATGAGCGCTTGTTTATTCGACTTCGACTTAACTGTAGCCACCAAC